>RFIA01000187.1 GCA_003695675.1 Chloroflexota bacterium | reverse complement strand
GCCTCGCCCCAACATAGACGAGCTACGACAAAAATATCATTTGCCAGAGCGTTATTTTTTGTTCATCGGCACATTACAACCGCGCAAGAATATCGCCCGTATCGCGCAAGCATACACCAAATGGCGCGAGACCCATCCACACGATGAGACGGGGTTGGTGTTGGCCGGTGGCAAGGGATGGTTATTCGATGCGCGTTGGGTGGCAGGCGTTGACGGTGTGACGTTGCCCGGTTATATTGACGATGCCGATAAAGGCGCGTTGTACGCCGGTGCGTTGGCGCTCGTCTTTCCATCGTTGTATGAAGGCTTCGGCTTCCCGGTTTTAGAGGCGATGAGTTGCGGCACGCCGGTCATCGCGAGCCATACATCGAGCTTGCCGGAACTCGTCGGCGACGCCGGTCTGCTGGTTGACCCATTCGATGTGGACGCCATCGCCGACGCGATGACACAAATCGCCGATGATGACGTATTACGACAATCATTGCGCGAAAAAGGACTCGCACAAATCAAGAAATTCACTTGGCAGCGAACTGCGCAACAAACATGGAAAGCGCTTGAAGAAACTGTTGATGAATAATCGAGCCGTCTCAAAAAATATCTTAGTGGTCGAAGGCTGATGACCGAACGCATCCTCATCGTGCAACTTGCGGACATCGGTGACCTTGTGCTCTCGACACCGGCGCTTGATGCCCTGCGAGAAAGTTACCCTGACGCACACATCGCTCTGTTGACAACTGCGCACAGCGCCCCCATTGTCGAAAACACCGGCTTCGTCGATGCGGTCATCACCTTCGATAAGCACACTTTTGATAGCCCGAAAGCCTTGACCAAACCGCGCAATCTACGCCAAGCCATGGCCCTCGCAAGGACACTACGGCGTGGCCAATACGATACCATCGTCTTCTTCCATCACTTCACGACACGTTTCGGTGCGCTCAAATTCGCGGCGCTAGCATGGAGCGCGGGCAGCAAGCGACGCATCGGCCTCGACAATGGCAACGGCTTTTTTTTGACGGACAGCATCCCCGACGACGGATTCGGCGCGAAGCATCAAGCGCAATATTGGCTCGATCTCGTCGCGTTATTGCGGGCGGATGACTCGGCGAGACCGGCGAAGATTAACATCAAAGCGGGCGACCCGCCGGGTCGCCCCTACAACATATCATCCCCCACAGTTGTCATCCATGCCGGGAGCGGCGGCTACAGTCTTGCCCGGCGATGGGATGCGGCATCCTTCGCGGCGGTTGCGGACAGATTGCACGCTGAGCATAACGCGCAAATCATCCTCGTCGGCACAGACGATGACGATGGGGCGCAAGTCAAGACGCTGATGCAACACGAACCGGTTGATCTTATTGGCAAGACGACACTCGCCGAACTCGCAGGAATCATCGCCGAGGCCGACCTATTCATCGGCGTCGATAGCGGTGTGATGCACATCGCCGCGGCCGTCGGGACGCCGGTCGTCGCCATATTCGGGCCGAGCAATCCTGATGCGTGGCGGCCATGGGCGCCGAACAGCGCGGCACTTGTTATTCGCAGCGCACCGGAGTGCAGCCCGTGTAGTTATGTGCGTCACACCGTCGGTTTGCGCGATGGTTGCCCGGCGCGGACGTGTATGCGCATGGTGACGGTGCAGCAAGTTGTTGCGGCGGCACAAAATTTATTGAACGAACAACCCGTAGGGGCACAGCGTGCTGTGCCCTTTGTGCCCCAACATCATAATCGCATTCATATTCTCGGTCTGCCGGTGGATGCGATCACGTATGATGAATGGCTAAAACGCATCGGCTCTTGGATTCAAGAGCGAGAACGCCCGCATCATGTTTGCACCATCAATCCCGAATTCACGATGATTGCTCAGCGCGATGTCAATTTTTTCAACATCCTCAGCCGAGCCGATTTGTGCGTGCCGGACGGAGTCGGCCTACTGTGGGCGGCGAAGCGATTAGGCCAACATCTGCCGCAGCGTGTGACCGGTTCGGATGGCGTGCCTATCATCGCGGAACATGCGGCACGCGAGGGATGGCGGCTGTTCTTTCTCGGCGCTGCGCCGGGCGTCGCAACAAAAGCGGCGGAAATTCTGCGCGAACGACATCCCGGTCTACAAATCGTCGGCACACATAGCGGCAGCCCCGCACCCGACGAAGAAGATGCCATCGTCGCAATGGTCAACGCGAGTGAGGCCGATATTTTGTTCGTAGCTTTCGGGGCGCCGGTGCAAGACAAATGGATCGCTCGCAACTTACCGCGTTTGCGCGTCAGCATGGCGATGGGCGTCGGCGGGGCGTTTGACTTTATCGCCGGTGTGGTGCCGCGTGCGCCGTTATGGATGCGTCGCATGGGGGTCGAGTGGTTATTTCGCTTGCTTCGCCAACCGTGGCGTGCGAGACGGATGCTGCGCTTGCCGCGTTTTGTCTTCGCTGTGTGGCGACAAACCCTGACAAAAAAGCATATAAGCGGCTAAACTGTGCGCCATGTCTATTGATACGCTGAATACACTCGTCACCAATCTTAGTAAACGACGGGTACTCGTCATCGGCGACGCGGTGCTTGACGAATACCTCATTGGCAAGACGACGCGCCTGAGTCGTGAAGCGCCGATACCCGTGCTCGAATTTGAATCCCGCGAATTGATTCCCGGCGGCGCGACCAATCCGGCAGCGAATATCGTTTCGCTTGGCAGCACGGCGGTGCAAGTCGGCGTCGTCGGTGCAGATGCACAAGCGACGAGCTTGCGGCAAATTTTACAGGGACGCGGCATTGAAATCGGCGGCCTCGTCACCGACTCGACGCGCCCGACGACTGTCAAAACGCGCATCATGGCACAGATGGGATTGCGCTTTCCGCAGCAAGTCGCCCGCATCGACACGCTTTCACGCGAACCAGTCGGCGACAGTGCTGCACGTCGCATCCGCGAAATCATCCGCGACGAAATCCCACAAGCGGATGCGGTGCTGCTCTCCGATTATCATCTCGGCTTGCTGACGCCATCGCTCGTCAAAGCAGTGCGTCAACAAGCGAGACAAGCAGGTATTCTGTTGACGGCGGACGCTCAAGGTAGTTTGTACAAATATCAGGGATTTGCTCTCGTCAAATGTAATGCGGATGAAGCCCGTGCTTTTTTGCAGCGTGATATTCGGGGCGACGATGCTTTTGCGAATGCAGCGCGGGCGTTGTGCGACAATCTCAAGCTGACGGGCGGTATGGTCATCACACGTGGGGCGGACGGCGCGACACTCGCGACGCACGACGGTGATGTCGTTCACTGTCCGGCGCCATCAGTGACGGATGTGTATGATACTGTCGGCGCGGGCGACACCGCAATTGCCGTCATCACACTCGCTGTCATCGCCGGGGGGACACTCGCCGACGCGGTGACACTCGCCAATTATGCGAGCGGCGTCGTCATCCGGCATGTTGGCAATTACACCCCCACGCCAGACGAATTATCACAGGCACTTGAGGCGTGGCGTTAGTCAATTCGCAAACCACAAGGCGCGGCCACCGGCATCCTCGCGCCGCGCACCGGCTGCCTCTAACGCCGTCTCCGCATCCTCATGGCTCATCTGCAACACTTCGGCGAATTCTCTCGTCGTGCCGGACTGATACACATTCAACACATCGGCGACATCGGGAATGGTGTCGGCTTTTTCAATAGGCATCGTGTTCAACAACACCATTTCGAGATTGGTGTAGGGCTGGCCGCCGGGCAACACCCGCGCATTACGGTCGGCGTCAATCATGAGCACCGTCGGGAAGCCGTTGCTAGGAAGCTGTCGCGTCAGGCGTAGGTCATCTTCAAAACCGGGATTGCCGACATTGTTCTTGAGCAGCACGGCGAATTCGTCACGGTCGAGGCCGATGTCCGCCGCGCAATCGGCGAGTACATCTTCGCGAGCAATGTTGCGTCCTTCGAGGAACAGCGCTTGTCGCATCCGCCGCATGTAAGCGTCTTCTTTCTCCGGCGCAATCAAACGCACCGTATGCGCGGCAATCGACGATGGATAGGATGAATGCACGGGGTCGATGTCCCACACATCGGTATTGAGCGGTTGCCCGTAAAGTTGTTCGACATAACGCCAATGGTCGGCAATTTCATGCACACTGCGGAAACCGTAACCCGACTCAAGATAGGCATACAAATCTTTGCGCAAGCCGCCGTAAATATAACGATATTTGATATGCGACCCATAATGATACAAAAAGCGTCGCCACGCCGGTTCCATTCCCCAACAATGGGAACACGTCGGGTCGGTCGAGTACCAAATTTCGACACGCTCAATGTCGGCGTCAATCGTCGCCGTTGTTGCATCTGCCTGCGCATCAGATGGTATATCGGGATAACACAATCCGGTTTCGGGGTCACAGTACATCATCAACTCCTATCAATTGAATCTGCTGTTTCAACTGCTTAGCATATAAGTTAGCATATAAGAATGAAACGAAGCCAAAATCTATGCGTTCTCTATTGTGGCCGTTGATGACTATTCCGTCAATGAGTCCGCGCCCTTTGCGCCGATGCACAACGCCTGTTATCCTCATGAAATCATCAATTCTAATGAGAGCGCAGCATTCTAATGTGGAATCCGCCTGACCCGAAGACATTCAATGCCATTGTGTGGGACATTGTGAAGCAAATCCCGCGTGGACGAGTGAGCACGTATGGGCAAATCGCGTCCATGATTCCCGCGCCGGATGATGTTGAGCCGCCGCAATATGACCGACTCGGCCCGCGATGGGTCGGGCAGGCGATGGCTGCCGTGCCGGACGATTCGATTCCCTGGCAGCGCGTCATCAACAGCAAAGGCGAAATCAGCGAGCGCCCGATGGCTGCTGAGCAACGCCGCCGTCTTGAAGCCGAGGGCGTCGTCTTTGATGAAAGCAATCGTGTGGACTTCAACGTCTATGCGTGGGATGGCCCGGATGCAGCGTGGTTAAACGCGCACGATTTGTTCCCGCCGAAGCCGTTGCGGAAAAAATCTACCGACGAGGACAATGAGCAATTGAGCTTGTTCTAATTTTGCTATCGAGTTTAACAAGCTAAGCCGCAACAGATTGCGTTAATCGAAGTCTGTCGGCCATTCGGGATGTTCACGATGCGCGAAGAAATGTGCAATTTGTGCCGACGTGACGCGCCCGGTTGATAGCGGCGGGATGGCATCGCGCGAAAAGAAATCTACGCCGTCGGTCTCGTCACTATGCTTTGCCTCGCCGCCGATGAGATCGCACAAGAAAAACAGCTTGTAAATGTGAAAAGCGTGTGGTGGGTGGTCATGTTTTGCCCGGTCATAAATAGCCAGCAGCTTGACCGGGCGCACTTCAAAGCCGGACTCTTCAAACGTCTCGCGGGCGGCAGCGACAGATGGTGATTCGCCCACATCGACCCAGCCACCGGGCAATGTCCAGCCACCATCAACAATTTCTTTGACGAGCAAAATCTTGTCGTCGCAGAAGACAACCGCCCGCACATCGACCTTCGGCGTGGCATGACCAACCTCGCCGTTATAGATGCCCTGTATGATTTCAGCATCCGTATCGGTATGCGACGCGGCGATTTCGGCGGCGATTTCTTGAATCTGCTCATAACGTTCGCGGTCATACATCGACGGCTCATAGGCGAGGCCGTTTTGTGCAATGGCTTGCAAACGCTGTACCCAATTTAACCAGCGTGGTTGCATATTACAATTGCACGTAACTATTTTCGGCCAACACAAAGCGATGCGCAGCCGGGACATGCCCAGCAGAGGTGACACGCGCATTGTCCGCCAACAAACTCGCGTCAATACGACCGGGAATGTTGCTGATGAGACAATTTCTCATGACGATACTGGCCTCGATTTCACTCGCCTCGACGATGACGTTATCGCCAATCGCAGTATATGGCCCGATATAACTGTTCTTGATGACCGTGCTCTCGCCAATGATGACGGGGCCGCGCACAACACTATCGATAATTTTGCTGTTTTTGCCGATAATCACACGCGGCGACACTTCTGAATTGCCGAGAATGTGCCCGTCGAAATCGGGCGCGGGGGTATACGGCAAATCACCGAGTACGAGTTGATTGGCTTGAATGATGGCATCGGGCTTCCCAGCATCAATCCACCACCCGCGCAAAATATGAGAGCGGACATCGTGACCATTGGTAATCAGATATTGAATCGCATCTGTGATTTCGAGTTCGTTGCGCCATGACGGTTCGATATGCGAGATGGCATCGAAGATTGATGAGCGAAAGAGATAAACCCCGGCGATAGCGAGATTGGTCGGCGGATTTTTTGGTTTTTCAATCACGCGCACAACGCGGTCGTCTTCTAAATCTGCAATACCGAAGCGTTCTGGGTCGGGCACACTATATAGCGCAATCGCGGCTTCAGCGCTCGACGTTGCAAAGCCGGTCAACAACTCAGTCATCTTATCCTGAAAAATATTGTCCCCCAAGAAAACGCTGAACGGCTCATCGCCAACAAAGTCTTGGCACAGATTGATCGCATGGGCGAGGCCGAGTTGTTCGGGTTGGACGATATACTCCAGATTGACTCCAAGCGCTTTACCGTCACCGAGTTGTTGCGGCACCGGTGAGTCGAGCGCATTGACCACAATGCCGATTTCGTTCAACCCCGCTGCCTTAAGGGTATCAATTGCATATTCAATCAGAGATTTGTTCGCCACTGGGACAAGTGGTTTTGGCATAGTGAGTGTAACCGGACGTAGGCGAGTGCCTTGTCCTGCGGCAAGAATGACGCCTTTCATGATGTGACTTCCTTCGACAGATGTTTGCAAGATTGAGTTGAGCTATTCAGGATACTACTCGACCAGCAAAAATGCCACGTAAAAAAAATGGCAGCCGTTTAGCCGCCATTTTCGCGATTATTGAAATTGGGCGATGAGCGCATCTATCGCCGCGTCAAGTACCGGGTCACCTTCTGCGAATAACGTCTCTTCGGTGACGGGCACGCGCACAGTTGGCACAACGCCTTTACCTTCGATATGAATATTGCCGTCGGCGTCAACGGCGCGTCCAATGGTAAAGCGAATGCGTTCACCAAGCGGCATGATAAAATCATCAACGCTGCCACCAAGACCCGCCGTCGGGTAGTGCCCGACTATTTGCGCCCGGTCTTGCAAGGTCATCGCATAGCTGAAAAATTCGCACGCGCTAGCACAATTTGGGCCGACGAGAACGGCTACTTCACCAAAATAGCGGCGTTCTGGTGACGGCAAGATAAACTTTTGCTCATCGCGCGGGTCGAAGAAGAAGTCGCCTGTTTCTTCATTGTAACGTCCGGTATTGCCGAGTACGAGTTCTTCATCGAAAAAATATGCCGCCATGGCATCGGCCAGAAAGCCACTACCACCGCCATTTTGACGCATGTCGATAATCAAACCCGGAATGCCGTTTTGATTGAGCGTGTCGATCATACGTTCCCACAATTGCACCGTCAGCAAATCGTTATCTGAAAAACTCAAGATGCGGACATATCCAAAAGGCACATCGTCGAGCATTTCAAACTCAACCGGCAGCTCATCAATCGACCGGCCACGATTGAACGACGAAAAGCTAAAACTCTCGCTTTCAGCAACAGACGCTGTATTGGCTGTCACCGGCGTGAAGCGACCGGGATTGATGTACGTGACGAGATATTCTGTGCCTACGGGAGAACGCAGCACGTAACGCAATTGTTGTAAACGTCGCGTGTGTTCTGTGCTGAAAGGCGATGACCACGGCACGGTATTGCTAATGAGTTCGCCGATTGGTTGGTTATTGAGCGCCACAATCTCCGCACCGAGTTCAATACCGATGTGTTCTGCCGGGCCACCCGGCGTCAAAAAGTTGACAATCACTCGGCCATCATCAAGTTCACGAATTGCCATGCCGAGACCGCCACCGGTCTCGAATTGAAATTGATCGATGATTGAGCGAAATGGGCCAGAGACATGCCCATCAGGAATCGACCATGTGAAGTCGCGCAGGGCAATCAGGTATGCTGTCGGGTCATTATTGGCTTCGGCCTCTTCAAAGCGCGGTCGAAACTCTGCAATCTTTGCGTCCCAATCGATGCCCTTAAATTCGGTGAAGGCGTATTCACGACGCATTTTGTCAATCATAGCGTCGAATGCCTCGGTAAAGCTCAAATCGGAGAAGTCGTCAAGCGCGATGCCTTCTGGTTCGATTAAGTCAATCAACGCTTCAGCCGGTCGCGAGAATGTGAACGGTCGTGTATCGAGGTCAACGACTGTATACCCCTGCGGTATACCGACAACCGGTTCGTCCCCTGTGAATAACAAACCATCATCACCAAAATCGGAGGGGAAGCCTTGCGCATCGTCCGGCGCGAAGACTAAATATTTGCCGCCAACAATTTCACGATTTGTGCTGGCATCTTCGCTGACACGAGTCGAAGCATACGCCGTTGACCACCCGCCGCCGAATAAATCGCGCTCTTCGAGGAAGGGGTCGCCAAATGTGTTATTCCAATACGCGACTGCAAAGACCATCACGCCGGTATCTTCGTCGCCGTCATTATCGACATCGCGCAAGGAAGCCTGTGGCTCAATCGGCAATGCGATGCTGTAGGTAAATGGCGATGTGAAAAAATCCGATGTAATCTGCCCAAGCACCTGTGATTCTGGCGGAAAAACAAATGACTCGTTGCGATCAACAAAACCGGCTTGATCTTCAAGAATCACGAGCGGTTGCGCTACGCCGGAGGTAAAGAAAAGATTAGTGTACGTTACTTCGCCGCGCACGACACGCGGGCCACCTTCATCATCAACAATTGTGGCCGGTGCAAAGCTGTTGTCTTGTGCCAATGTAGGCGTCGTTAGGCTGAAGAGCATCACCACCACACTGAATATGAATATCAACTTGAACCGATTAACTTGCATGAAGCATCACCTCGACATTCAAATAAGAATTCTCTGCGATCTTTGCGGTTTTCCATCTTTTCCATCATCTGAGCTGTTGCCGCGCATCATAATAGGCTGATGCGTGCGGGCAGGCTGACCAATCCGGTCAATACATTGCGTCGTCGCATCGGGATGCGTGTTTGATTGGCATAATGCCAAACTTCATCGGCAATTTGATAAACCGCGTTCGGTCGGGCAAGCGATTGCGCATTGTGTGCAAATTGCCCACGTAAATCTTCATTCGACAACCACGCTGCGATGGTGTCGGTCACTTGCGATGGTTGTGGTGCGAACACCCCCGCGCCATTGCGAACGACGTAATCCACATTAGCAGTTTCTTGACCGGGAATCGCGCCACTCAAGATAATCGGCAAACCGGTTACACAGGCTTCGGTAATGGTCGCAGGGCCGGCTTTCGTCACCAAGATGTCGGCGGCGCACATCAACGCTGCCATATCTTTTACGAATGGATAGACGTGAGTCGGTTGATTCCACTCACGATGTTCTAATCTCATTTTGAGATCATGATTCTTACCGGTGACGATAGCAAGCTGACACGGCAAGCGTTGTGCATCAATTGTTGCTCCTAGTTCGTCCAAAGTGCCGATACCATCGCCGCCACTGACGAGCAAAATAGTCGGCAAATCAGGTCGCCAACCGAGCATTCGCCGGGCGAGCAATTTGTTGTGTGGCCGGTGCGTAAAACGAGTATGTACCGGCAAGCCGCTCAACTTAAGGCGCTGTTGCGACATCCCGGCTTCAACCGCGTGGTGATAGGCGGATAGAGTCGGCACGAAGCATCGCTCAACACGCGGGTCGAACCAAAACGCATGGGGCGCGGCGAGATCGGTGACAACCGTGACAAATGGCGGGCGTGCATCCATCCGATGCAAACTTTCCATCGCCGGGCGGACGAGCAACGAATGCACACAAACGACGACATCCGCGGGGTGTTCGTGCAATAAACGTTTGAGGCCACTCTCTAGCGTGGTGTACATGCCCCGCGACAAGGCGCGAACACGACGCACACTGTTCGACAATTGAAACGCCATGCCCCACGAACTGCCCGCCCGATTGACCCAATGCGGGTATATTTGTGGCGCATATTTGAAGGGCGGTGGCGAATAATTGCGGAAGACATCGACGAGTTCGGCCCGTACATTGGCCGCGCCGTGCCGCAGAACCAATTCGTCGCGAAGCGCTTCGGCAGCCGCCCGATGCCCGCCGCCGGTGTCCGACATCAAGAACAGCACACGCTTCATTCGGCAATCTCATTCGTTGTAGAGGTTTCATCGGCTGCAATAATGCGCTTGAGGCGCTTGAAGAATGTTTGCCGCGGCAACATCACACGACGGTCACATCCCGCGCAACGCATCCCTATATCCGCACCGAGACGATACACAATCCACTCATGACTGCCGCACGGATGTTTTTTACGCATCTCCACCCGGTCACCGATTGCCAATTCATGTTCCATAGACACATTCCCATGAATATGCTGCGATCTTCAAGTGCCTATCTTACCTTAAGTCTCCCATGACTGAAACGGGTATGTCTCGTAAAGATATAATTGATTTTGAGCGAAACTGCTCGGCATAATTTCGTGTCTTTATGATAGCGTGGAACGTCATGGGCAACGCCTTCGCAGAGCTATCATTTCCATTTTATGATCTATTCAGGATAACAAGCCCGCGCTGTGCTATACTTAGCGGCATCAATATCCTCTTAATGTAACTTGGAGCGCTATTTTGTTTCAAATACTCTCGCTATTTCAAATCAGCCCGACCGAACTCTTTGCAATCTTCGCGGCATTCGTCGTCGCCGTGACAGCACACCAATTCGGTCATGCCATCGTTGCCCATCGTGCCGGTGACCCCGAACCCCGTCTACAACGTAAATTGTCGCTCAATCCACTCGCACATCTGCATTGGGTTGGCATGTTTATGTTCGCCTTTCTCGGCTTCGGCATCTTCAACAGTGCGCCGGTCTCGCATTATCGCGTGTTGGACGACGAAGAGCCGCAACACAAAGACAATGATGCTGAGCACTCCGAAAACGGTGAGCAATCCGATGAAGACATAGCACGCAGCGAAAGAGAAGCCAAGCGTAAAGCCGAGGAACAAATTTTACGCGAGAATATGCCCGAATTGTTTGTTGATGATGCAAGTGTCGCAGCAGCAGAATGGCATGGCTATGCCGAACGACAGGATTTTTATGCTGCGTTGTTGGCTGGCCCATTGATTAATCTCGTACTTGGCATCATCTTCACGATGATTCTACGGCAGCAAGAACTCAATCCGGGCTTTACGGCGGCGCTGCTCAACAATTTGATCGCCATCAATTTTATTTTCTTTTTCCTTAGTTTTGTCCCTCTGCCACCGATGGACGGTTGGTTGGCATTGTTATCATTCTTGCCGCGCGAACGGGCGATGAAACTCAAAGAACACGAGATGAATCTGTGTTATTTGTTGGCCGGGCTAATCATTCTCGATTTTGTGATCAACAGCAATATCTTCGGCTTGCCGGTTGAATTGCGGGTTGTCGATTATGTCATCGGCAGCCCGGCGCGTATCTTGCAATCGACATTTATGGGCAGATGATTCGGTGTTATACTGCACACAGATATTTCGACAAATTCTGGAGTAGACATTTTGCTTTTTCTTGGGATTCGTTCCCCTGAACAGATTGTTGGTTTGCTGATTGCCGTCACACTCGGGGTGACGTTGCACGAAGCGGCGCACAGTTATTTCGCCTACTTCATGGGCGACCCAACCCCGAAAGAAACCGGACACCTAACGCTTGACCCGCGTGTGCATATTTATCTGCCGGGATGGATCATGTTCATTCTCATCGGTTTCGGCACACTGGGTTTGGCCCCCATCAACCCGTATCGAATGCGCAACCCGCGCTTGGGCAGTATTGTCGCAACCGGCGCTGGCCCGGTCTCTAATTTGGTGATTGCGATTGTTTTCGCTATTCCGCTTCGATTGATCGTGGGGTCACTCGATCCGAGTTCGATTGGCACTATTCTGCGCTTTGTTGTTTTTTTTAACGTTCTGCTGTTTGTATTCAACTTGTTGCCTTTGTTCCCGTTGGACGGCTGGCACATCATGCTTGCGCTGCTACCGCCGGAATTGGCCATTACATGGGATCGTCATCGGCAAACATCGCAGATGGTGTTTTTCATTTTGTTGATCGCGAGTTTCATGGGGTTGCCATTCTTCAATTTTGGTACGATTATCCTTGACCCGGTTTGGAATATTTATACGAGTTTGCTGAATATTCCCTTCAGGGCTTTGTAAATGCGATGCAGCGTTTGCGACAAGGCAGCCGCGCACTATTAGCATTCACACAGCCGGTCGATGAGGCGTTGGTTGAAACTTATCTTTCGCCGGAGCAACGCAGGCTCTTTCGACGAATGCGACACAGCGAACAATTGCACAGTGTCTCTGTTTTGCAGGCTGTGTTAGCACAAGAAGCGACAACACCGCACGCATTGGCAGTCGCTGCTTTATTGCACGATGTCGGCAAGTCGCGCTATAAGCTGATGGTCTGGCAAAAGACGATTGCGGTGCTCGTGAAGAAGTTCGCACCCGGTTTATTCGAGCGCCTGAATACCAACGAACCAACGCATTGGTGGCAAATTCCATTCGCCGTCAGAACACATCACCCGGCGTGGGGCGCGGCGATGGCAGCCGCAGCCAACACAGATGATGTTGCCTTGTGGCTCATCGCACATCATCAAGACACACCGGCACAATGGCGCAATCATCCACATTACGCACTGCTCAAACGATTGCAACTTGCCGATGATGCGAACTGAATCGATGCGATATGAGTATATATAGTTGGAACGTCGTTACGCAATATGATCCTTGCGCAATCAGACAATTCAAAATCAACCGCAAAGATGCAAAGGACGCAAAGAAATATAAGCTGGACATTTTAATGCCTAGCGGTGTAGCACAAAGCCCTCTACCATTCAGCTCATTTAATACATTCATGATTGGGGATGTTTTATGGCAGATGTATCGATAGCCATTTTAGGATTAGGACGTATCGGCGCGTCAATTGGATTGGCGTTGCAACGCTATAATAACAGCAAAGACGCGAAGAATCACTTCACCATCACGGCGGCGGACACACGCCCGATAGTCGTCGATGAAGCCAAAGACCTCAACGTCGCCGAGAAAATTATCCGCAAACCGCTTGACGCAGCGCGAGAGCAGGACATTGTCGTCATCGCGCTGCCGTATGCCGAAGTTGAAGCGTTGTACGAATATATCGGCGATGACCTGCGCGAAGGCACGGTCATTATGGACATGTCGATTTTGAAAACGCCGTCGCTGAAGTGGGCGGAGAAATATCTGCCAAGCCACGCCCATCTTGTCGGTATGACGCCGGTCATCAACCCGGCGTATTTGTATGATGGTTTGGAAGATACGCAAAATGCTCGTGCCGATTTGTTCGACAAAGGCAACATGTTGTTGATGCCTAGCCCGACGTGTGTCACCGATGCGGTTGAACTCGCGTCGGATTTTTCGGCCTTGCTCGGCGCGACGCCGCACTTCCTCGATCCTGCCGAACACGACAGCCTCATCGCAGCCACAGAAGGCATCCCCGCTTTGTTGGGCACGATGACGTTCTACATCTTGCAACGGGGTGCCGGTTGGCACGATGCGCAACGGCTCACAAATTCGGCTTTTGGCAAACTGACACATCACCTGTTCGATACCCATCCCGACGACATCCGCGATTTTTTCCATCACAATCGTGACAACACCCTGCGTTATCTCGATGAAATGATCAACGGCTTGACGGCATTTCGGGCGATTTTGGCGGAGAATGATAAAGATGCGTTGGAAGCGACTTTAATCGAAGCCGCAGACGAATATAAAGATTGGGTGAATCGGCGTTATCGTGCGCGTTGGGAAGATGAAGACCGCTCCATCAAAACGCCGACAATGGGCGAAATCATGGGCGGTGCGGTCGGCGGGTTCTTGACGAACCGCTTCAGCAACAAAGACGATGATGAGGATTAACGGGTTATTGCTTGGCAGAAGAGCAATTGTGCGACCGGCATTCCCGGTCGTTTTTATTTCGGGGATGCGCAGCAAAATGCGAAAAGTTTACAGCTAATTTACACTTATTTTACACTTATCTCAGATAATTCTCAGTAAATCGATTTATATTCAATGCTGGAAAAAATGGTTGAGCGTCACCCCGAATGTGACGCTCAGCCATGCAATTGATGTAAGGAGAGGAGTATCAAATGATGGAACACAGAACATTCTTCCGCAGTGCTGTTCTGTTCGCATTGGCGCTTCTTATAACCGTACCGGCCATTGGAATCGTCTCTGCTCAAGATACTGACGCCGTGCCATTTCTCGGTATTACGTTTCAAGAGACCGATTCAGGCATTTTGGTGACCGATGTCATCCCCGAAAGCGGCGCTGCTGAAGCCGGTTTCACAGATGGAGACATCATCACGAATCTCAATGGCAGTGATGTGACCGTCGATGCGTTGCGCGATGCGGTCGTCAATGCCAATGTCGGCGATACACTCGATTTCACGGTCGAACGCGACGGCGAATCGATTGAGTTGGCGGCAACACTCGGCGAACGTCCTGAGCTGCCCAATCGTCAACAGATTCAAATTCGGCGACGCGCTGTGCTCGGCGTGAATGTCGAAGAAACTGACGCCGGTTTGCGCGTTGTTGCTGTCGCCGATGAGTCCGGCGCGGCACAAGCCGGTGTACAAGTCGATGATGTCATCACCGGGATAAATGACACGCCGGTTATGCAAACTAGCGATGTGACCGACATCCTCGACGATCTTGAGCCGGGCGATGTCGTCACAGTCGATATTGTACGCGGCGACGAAATGATGATGCTCGATGTCACACTTGGTCGGGGTAATTTGCGCGGTAATTTCGACTTCCGCTTGCCGGACAACTTCGATGAACTTGCGGTCGGCGCCGGTGTTGCCATCGCGTATGATAACGAATCGCAAACGTGGGAAATCATCCGCCTCAGCGATGACAGCGTACTCGCCGAAGCCGGCTTACAGACGGGCGATGTCATCACGGCGTTCAATGGTGAAGCGCTGGATCCAGCAGGCTTGCGTGCGTTGCTTGATGATGCAAGCGATGACACAACAATCACCGTCACTGTTGAACGCGATGGCGAGACCCTCGACATCGATGCGCCGGCTACCGCATTCAATCTTTTTGGACGTTTCGGTGGATTTGGCTTCGGCGATGGTCGCATCCCCTTTGACGGGCGTGGGTTCAATTTCTTCCGTCCCGGACAAGCCCAACTTGGCGTCGCATTTGTGACGTTGAATGATGAGGTTGCCAGCGAACGCGGCGTCGATGTCACTGAAGGCGCACTCATCACCGAGGTGTTGGAAGATACCCCCGCCGCCGAAGCCGGTCTGCAAGTCGGCGATGTCATCATATCGGTTGATGGCGATGTCGTCGATGAAGAGCGCACATTGCGCGACCGGCTGTTCGCTTATGAAGCGGATGATGTCGTCACATTGGGTGTTTTGCGCGATGGTGAACAACTCAATATTGATGTGACCTTGGCGGCGGTTGACTTCGCGAATGTGACACCATTCGATTTTCTGGGGCCGGACGGCGAACTCCTGCTGCCGGATGGCCTAGACCTGCCCGATGGCTTCGAGTTCCGTTTCTTCGGCCCGGGTCGTGACCCGGACGGTTTCGGAAATCGAGGCGAACCGGAAGTACACGCCGATGTCTAAGGAGCGAGTGCGTTCCGCATGAATGCCTGACTGAACGCCCGGCACGATTTCCGCCGGGCGTTTCGCTTGATTGGCGTCGCTTGCT
>RFIA01000186.1 GCA_003695675.1 Chloroflexota bacterium | reverse complement strand
CGCCGGGAGACAAATGCTATGAATCGCAATAATTGATGGGGCCAGAGAATAAATTCTCCGGCTACCGGGAAAGACAAGTACCCTGAAGGGCACTCTTTAACGCACTTTTTGACCACTGGTCTGTCAAAGACGAGCGATAGCAGATGCAAAATGGCGTTTATAGCCTGCTTCAGCAGGCTTGGCATTTCGGTAGCCGGATGTTTCAACATCTGGCGGCACTAAAACGGGCACAAACTACGCGAGGTATAACTCGGACTGCTGGAGCCGTAACGATTGAGCAAACCGATGGCTTCCGGTCGGTCGCGGATGATGTTCTGCACTTCGGCGCAGGCGGTGTTGATATTGCCGGTGGCTTGGAACGTCTCCCAAAACGCATTGCTCAGCGCGACGTAGACCGGCGCAGTGGCCGGGTCGAGGAACGTCTCGCCGAGGGTTTGCAACACGGCGATATTGCGCTCATCTTCGATGAAGGTGTACGTCGTCAACAAGCGGAAGAGCGCGTAACTGCGTAGCACATCGGCGTCGTCTGCGAGCCAATTTTGCAAGTCGGGATCATCTGCCGCCCGTTGATAGAGGCGCGTCGCCGTCTCGTAATCATCGATTTGCATGGCGCGGTCGGCTTCTTGCACGATTTGAATGCGGAAGCGCGGCGCGTCAAATTGCGTAATCGACAGTGTATAGGCCGTGCCGTTCCAATCGTAGATGAGTGTGCCGGTGCGCAGGGGGCCAGTCTCGCGTGTGCCGGGATTGGTCAGTTGCACGGCGACTTCGGTCACGCGGTCGTTATCGACATCGACGAAGGTCGGCGGATTTTCGCTGCGAATCGGCGCGTTGAGGATGCTGACGAAACGCCCGATAGTTGCGTTCCACGTCACGAGTTGCGTTTGAAAGGCGCATTGTGTCCGCGCTTCGTCAACACACAATTGCGACGTGAACAAAATGTCCGGCAGTTGGTCTTGATTCATGTCGGCGATTTGCAAGACCTGTGGTGTGCCGCCGCCGGTGAGCGCTTGATAACGCACACTGTAGGCGCCATTCTCGCAGCCCATGATGAGCAACGTGCCGCCATCATCGGGCACAGCATAGGCCATCATGATTTCGACGCTGCCGTCATTCGTCAAATCGACATCGTTGCGGATGAAGCCGTCATCGGGGAGCACACGCCACACGAGACGCATCCCGTTTTCAAGCGTTGGCAGTGGGCCACCGGCAGAGAGAAAACGCTCAATTTCTTCGCGGACGGCACGGCCATTCGGCGGCACATCGTTGAGCGGCTCGGTGGATGGCGGCGGACAAGCGGTGTAGTCCGGCGTCGGCGAGGGCAGATTGGCGAGCGCGACCGCCGTCGCCGGGTTCGCGAGCGATGAGTCTGCGAGCGGTTGTGGCGCTTGTGTCGGCAGCACACCGCGTATCGAAACACCGGGCGTCGCCGTCGGGAAGGGCTGCACAGTCGGCAAGCGCTCGACCTGCGTCGTCTGTTGTTGCCCACAAGCGGCGAGAATCAGCGCGAGCAAAATGAATATGTGATGTCGGCGTATCATGCAGAAAGTATAGCGCTTGTACGCATAAACAAATAGGGCATAGCAACTATACTCTAATGACTAATCACTGACCGCATTACGTCGCAGGCTCTTCCTCGCTCAAGCGCTTCAACAAAGCGACATCTTTGCGCAAGCTGTTGTAGCGCACAATCATGCTGAGGATGAATAAGGCAAGCAGGACGAAGGCCGCGCCCATCCCCAAGGCGAGAAAATCGCTGTTGTCCGGTGTGATGAAGATATTGGCGAGCACGGCATCGTGAGTTGCCTCTGCCGCTTCGAGCGCTTCCGGCGAACCGCGCTGCAAGACGACGAATGTTAAATCATCGGCGGAGCGCTGCACCGTCGCCGTCAAACGGTCATCCGTGCCGAGGATGTAACGATTTTGCGTCCATATCCCGTTGGCGCGGTCAAGCTCAACCGTCTCAATCGGCTCGATTGCAAAGTTTTCATCGATGACCGTCTCGATAATCAACTGCATCGCCGCCTGTTGATTCGTCTCGTCGGTGAGCAGGACATAAATCTCAGCGCCGGTCTCGTCATTGATGAAATGGGCATAATTATCATTGCTGTCGTCCCGCCAACCGCGCGGAATCGTCAGGCCGAATGTCGTCAAATCGGTCGCGTCGGTTGTTGCTTCTTCGGCGGCTTCGTCGGTCGTGTCGGCCTCAGACGTATCGTCGTCTTGCGCGAGGACGAGCGACGGCGTCAGCAAAAGCAGCACCAGCAAAAAACGCATCAGTGGTTTTAACATGCGCGATATTATCCTTCCCGGCTGAGCAGGTCAACTTTCATGGCGTTGACGCGCTCGAACATGTTCTCAAGCCGCACGCGATACCACATCAACGTAATCGGCACGAGTGTCATCCACACCACCATATTGAAGCCAATCGCCGCCGCGACGCCGCGTGTCGCATCAAGTTCAAATGCGCCGCGGGCGTTGGCTTGGCTCGGCCCGACGACCGCCGGATGAATCGTGTCCGGTCGGATACGAATGATAACAATCGTCGCAATCACGGTCGTGAAGGCCAGAATGCCATAGACCGCCGCGAAACGATAACGCTGTTCTTGATTTTCAACGCCGTTGCGCAACATCAAATATGCCGCATACGTCAGCGCCATAATCGTTGCCGACGTCAAACGCGGGTCCCACGTCCACCATGTATTCCATATCGGACGCGCCCAAATCGCACCGGTGACGATATTGACGATAGCCAACACCAAACCGACTTCGGCACCGGCAAGCGCGAGTGTGTCCCACCGTTTTTCGCGTTTGCGCAGATATTGCACACCGCCGACGACCGTCGCCGAGAAGGCGACAAAAGCCGCGAAGAACGCCGGCACATGAATATAGAAGATGCGCTGTACATCGCCTTGTACAGTGTCCGTTCCGGCGTTGACGAGCGCCATATACAATCCCATCACGACCGCAATCACCGTCACGACCGTCAAGGCTTTCAACGCGGTCGGGAATTCGCTTTGTTCACTGTCCGACGCAATCTGCGCTGCGCCGACAGGCATTTCCTG
>RFIA01000185.1 GCA_003695675.1 Chloroflexota bacterium | reverse complement strand
GCAGGGGAATGACAAGCGCGGTGATAAATAGCCACGGTGTCAGAATCTCCAGACCTGCCAGTGTTACGACCCTTTCTGCTCCTGCGCGATTTGGATGAGTGCGGCGAAGGAGTCTGTCTTCAGCGATGCGCCGCCGACTAGCGCACCATCAATATTCGGTTGCGACATATACTCGGCCATATTATCCGGCTTGACGCTGCCACCATATTGAATGCGAACGGATTGTGCAATTGCATCGCCATATAATTCGCTCAGTGTGGTGCGTATCGTGCCGCCGATGATGCTCTCGGCGATTGCGCCGCTTGCATTCTTGCCAGTGCCAATCGCCCATATTGGCTCGTAAGCGATGATGATGTGCTGCATGTTCGCTGCGTCGATGCCGTCCAACGCGGCGCGTATTTGCCCACTGACAACAGTCTGTGTTTGACCGGCTTCGTTTTGTTCATTGCTTTCGCCGACGGCGATAATCGGCTTGAGATTGTATGCCAGCGCCGCTTTTGTCTTCTTGTTGACCATTTCGTCGGTTTCGTGCAAATATGCGCGGCATTCCGAATGCCCGATGATGACATACTCGGCAATACCTTGCAGCATTGCGGGCGAAATTTGCGATGTGAATGCGCCTTGTGCCTCCCAATGGAGGCTTTGAGCGCCGACACCAATGTCGCTGTCCTGAAGTGCATCCGCGACAGCAGCAAGCGCAACGAATGTGGGGCATACGACTTGCTCAACACCGGTGAACTCTGCAACTAATGGCACGAGTTCATGCACAAATTCAACCGACTCAGTCAATGTTTTGTGCATCTTCCAATTACCGGCAATGATCGGTTTTCGCGCCATGATGGTTCATACTCCTGAGTTGATTGCAATCAATTCTGCTGCCCGGTCAAGCACCCACTGCGGTGCATTGTCGTCATCGCTGACCATTTCCCACTCCCGCAGTGCCCGCGCTGTATTGTTTCGCGCTTGAAACAATTCGCCGAGAACCAGATGCGATTCCGCGACATTGACATCATCCGCCAGATTGCGGCGCAACCGTGCATCCGCCAATGCGAACCGCCCCTGTGTGATCAATGCCCGTGCCAATAATGCGTCTGTCACCGGGTTTTTGATTTCTTCAAAGTTCACATCATCATTGCTCAAACTTTGAATGATGTCGCGAAACGAGTTGCCTTCGGCTTCGATTGCACGTTCGTATAAAAAGGCGCCGACTTCGCTGCGGATAAAGGGGTAAACTTCAGCATCATTCTGAAAACGTTCCAATGTCTGAATCGCGATGATTGTCGTCGCTGTGTCTTGTCCTGATTCGTCGGCCAACATTCCGGCTGTCAACGCATACGACGCCGGATTGTCTGCAAATGGCAAGCCCTTGGCGTAGATTTCAAGACCGGCGCTTGCTTGGTTATCTTGCCACAATGCCCGTGCCAGCGCAAGATGAGTCACAGCATCTTCAGGATTTTCTTCGAGTTTTTGTCGCGCTTCATCAAGTGTCCATTCTGGTACATCCAGCCTGTCGATGGGGGCGGGCACAATCCCGGCGTCAATCGCGTCTTGTGTGGTTTGTAGGGCGCGTTCATTGAAATTCTCCAACGCATTTGCGGTCACGGCGACTGTCGCGAAGCAGACGAAAACGAGCGCGACCAGCCCGCCGACGAGCCAACGATTGCGTCGCGATGCCCGTTGTTGCGACGCCGTGCTCGAAATCGGTGTGCCCGCTGGAATCGGTGCGGGGATGGCGGGTTGTTGTCCGACACCGATTGCGTTCGCTTGTTCGTCGCGCATCTTTGCCAGCGAGACCGCAGCGACACTCGCCCGGTTCGGGCTGAGTTCTTTAATGCCGGAGGCGTCTATCGCTGTTTTGAAAGCGGCGACCAATTCGGTAGCGGTTTCATATCGATCTTTTGGCGATTTTGCCAGCGCCTTCAACAACACCTGTTCAATCTGTGGTGAGACATCAGGATTGACGACCGTCGGTAACGGCAGAGGCGTGTAGATATGATCGTGAATCACCGCATACGGTGTATCCGCGCTGAACGGGACACGCCCGACAGTCAGTTCGTATAGTACAACGCCGAGCGAATAAATATCAGTGCGCGCGTCGAGGTCTTTCTTCCCGGTGGCTTGCTCCGGCGAAATATAATGCGGCGTGCCGAGCAGCATATCTTGGCTGAGCGTCGATTCTCCCGCTTGTGCCATTCGCGCGAGACCGAAGTCGGTCAGGTAGGGTGTGCGATCTTTATCGATCATGATATTCGATGGTTTGATGTCGCGGTGCAGCACACCTTGTTCATGCGCATACGCTAATGCGCTGCCGACTGCGGTGAAAATGTGCATGATGGCGTTTAACGTCAATGGCTTGCGCGAAAGCATCTTCTTGAGTGTGATGCCCTCGACGAATTTCATGACGAGATAAGGCTGCCCCTTATGTTCATTGAAATCGTAAATGGGGATGATATTTGGGTGCGCTAAACGGGCGACAATCTGCGCCTCGCGTTTGAAGCGTACATGAAACGATTCATCCTCTTGCAACGCTTGGTGCATAATTTTGATCGCGACATGCCGGTCAAGCTGCGCGTGATAGGCTTTGAAGACCGTCGCCATGCCGCCTTGACCGAGTTGATTGAGGATGCGATATGGGCCGACATTTTCCCCTGCTTGTAATGTCATCATTGTGCTCCGATTACATATTGCTTGAACACCTTATCTCGATTATATCTGCATAGCATAATACGCAACCCATGATAGAGTGTTGCGTTCGTGTTAAAAATTTGTAACCGGAGTGTTGCGAGTATCGTTAGAGGCAAGCCCGATGGGTGATGAGATGCAGAAATTAACGAAAATGTTGCGAAAAAGTTTACCTTTTTGTCAACACGCGGCGTGCATTTTGTGATAGGATTCTTGTGGAGTAATGAGCTGAAAGTAATAAGTCGTTGTTGCAGGTAACATTCATCTTTTGCACTGTCACAACAAAGCTCTTCAGCAATCAGGCTGTCAGCTTCTCAGCATCTGATTAGCTGAAGGGCTGAGAAGTTAATGGTTGGCACTATTGGCACAAAATTTGGCTGTGCCATTGCCGCAATTGCCGCCACAAGTGCCAGAAAAAAGTGGGGGATAGTGAAATGGCAACATGTTTTGTCATGGAAAGTCATCTCAAAATTGACGACATTGACGACAATTGTGACATAACGATTTTGCAGCAGCAGACCTCCATCCTTGTGCTGCTGCAAATAAACAGAGACGCTCGATGGCGTCTCAGAGGTAAACAGAACAAGCGAATCATATTGATGGACGGTCATTGAGCGCAGCGAGTCCGGGCAATGTTTTGCCTTCGAGCATTTCGAGGCTGGCGCCGCCGCCGGTTGAGATGTGCGTCATTTGGTCAGCAAGTCCGGCCTCTTCAATCGCAGCCGCCGAATCACCACCGCCGATGATGGT
>RFIA01000184.1 GCA_003695675.1 Chloroflexota bacterium | reverse complement strand
TGAATATCGAGAGTATGAACGTACCAGTACATCTGTCATAGATGCTTATGTGAAGCCCATCACCCGTACATATCTTGAGCGACTCAACAATGAATTGCGCGACAGTGGTTTTGATGGGCATTTTTTGATGACGCGCTCAGGTGGTGGGGCAATGACGCTCGATACAGCTAAAGAACAACCAGTGCATCTTGTGCTTTCTGGCCCGGCGGGGGGAGTCATCGGCGCGGCTTATCTTGGCGGTCTCATTGGTCAACCAAATTTACTGACGATTGATATGGGCGGCACAAGTCTCGACTCATCGCTCATCAGCGATGGCAAAGTGACCATCGAGAATCAACAACGCTTCGAGGGCTTGCCAATGTCGATTCCGACGATAGATATTCATACAATTGGTTCCGGTGGTGGTTCCATTGCGTGGATCGATGAAGGCGGTCATTTGCAAGTCGGCCCGAAGAGTGCGGGGGCAGACCCTGGCCCAGCGTGTTATAATCGCGGGGGTGAAAGCGCGACCTTCACCGACGCCGCGCTCACAATCGGTTATCTTGACCCCGACAATTTTCTTGGCGGCGAGATTGATATTGATCTTTCGCTTGCTCGTAACGCGATACAAAAATTGGCCGACTCGCTCGGCATGTCGCTCGATGATGTTGCGGCAGGTATCGTCCACATTAGCGAAGTGAAGATGGCTGGTGCTGTGCGTGTCATTTCGATTGAGCGCGGTTATCATCCCAAAGAATTTGCATTGTGTGCTTTTGGTGGTGGCGGCGCGTTCGTCGCGGCAAATGTCGCTCGTGAACTCGGAATCCCACGTGCGATTATTCCGCCCGGCCCGGCGAATTTCTCTGCATTTGGTATGTTGATGGTTGATGTTGTGCATGATTATGCACAGACTAATATTATGGGGCTTGAAAATCTTGAAGTAGACACAGTCAATAATATTTATGCGCAACTTGTTGAACAAGGACATGCAGCGCTCAAAGCCGATGGCTTTGATGCTGAACAGCGTTCCTTTGTCCCGACAGCGGAATTGCGCTATCGTGGTCAAGAACACACGGTCAATGTGCCGATGCCCGGTCTCGTCTTATCATCCGATGATATTCCACAAATTGTGGAACGTTTCAACGCGGTGCATCAACAGCAATATGGACACAGCATGATGGAAGACCCTATCGAAATCGTTACACTGCGTTTGCGTGTGATAGGCTTATTACCGAGACCAAATATGACGAAATTAGATACTGCAACAGGGGATGTGGACAGTGCGCGTAAGGGTAGTCGTTCGGTGTATATTCGCGACAAGAATGATCACGTTGAATATAGCGTTTATGATCGTATGAAACTTGCGGCTGGTCATCGCATTGACGGCCCAGCCATTATTGAAGAACCGAGTTCAACGACATTAGTGCATGAAAGCGATGTCCTCACCGTCGGCGAATATGGTGAATTGTTGATTGAAGTTGGCTAATTACAATCAGCAACGTGAGGGGAAAGCGCTGCTTCGCCCATCCGATAATTCAAAAACTTGAATGAACAAGGATAAAATCATGAGCAAATTAGATCCTATCACTGTTGAAGTGATCCACAATTATTTACTCTCGGCATCCAAAGAGATGGAACGCAATTTGATGCGTACCTCGTACAACACAATCATCTACGAAATCCGCGACTTCGGTTTGGGGATATATGATCGGCAGTGTCGTCTTTTAGCCGAAGCGCCGGGGTTGGCGATTTTCACACGTGGTAATGATTACGGTCTCGAACGAGTGGTCGAATTTCTCGGCGAAGAAAACATCCATCCCGGCGATTTGATGTTGACGAGTTATCCGTATTGGAGTTCCGCACATCCGTTGGATGTGTTGGCTGTATCGCCGATATTCTATAAAGATGAATTGCTCGGTTACACAGCCATCAAGCAGCATTGGCTTGATCTTGGCCAAAAGGATCCTGGTTACATTCTCGATTCGACTGATGTTTTTCAAGAAGGCTTATTGTTGCCTGCCGTCAAAATCTACAAAAAAGGTGAACTTGACCGCGAGCTGCTCAACATCATTCGCTTCAACAGCCGTTTACCGGAGCGTGTCATCGGCGATATGAACGCGCAGATTTCGGCCTGCCGCACGGGTGAGCGGCGTGTCGCCGAGCTGGTCGGTAAATTTGGAGTCGATACCTTTAAGGATGCTGTCGAAGAAATTCTCGATCATGGTGAGCGCATCGCACGGGCACGTTTGGCCGAACTGCCAAAAGGCACATGGACGGCGGAAGATTATGTGGATGATGATGGCATTGACAAAGAGACGATGCTCAAGCTTAAAGTCACGGTGACAATCACTGATGACGAAATGATTATCGATTGGACGGGGTCGCACCCACCGACTCGCGGCCCGATGAATGTGCCGGTTGGCGTTACACTCGGCGTCAGTGCGCTGGCTTTCAAAGGTGTGACGACACCGGATACGCCGGCCAACGCGGGTAATTATCGTCCGTTACGGGTGATTGCACCGGCAGGCGAATTGATGCACGCCGTCCCACCCGCACCAACTTTCACGATATGGGCGGGTCTACTTGCGCCCGAAGTAGTGCTCAAGGCATTAGCGCAAGGTATGCCGGACTTGATACCGGCGTGTTCGGGCGGCGATGTCTTCGATGTGATGGGTCTTGGTATTCATCCGGAGACGAACTCGCCGTGGCTTGAAGCGACTAACGAGGCAGTCGGCTTTGGCGCACATGCTGGCGGCGATGGTGAAGATGCTATCATGCACTTGACTGAGCCGGGCTGTCGTAACAATCCGGTTGAAGTTTTGGAAACCAAGGCGCCGTGGATTATCGAGAATTACTATATGCGACGCGACTCTGGCGGGCCGGGTCAACATCGTGGTGGTGTGGGCGTTACACGTACTTATCGTTTCTTGCATCCATCAACTGCGTTGACACTCGTCAAGAAAACCAAGACGAAACCATGGGGGATTGCTGGTGGTCGTGAGGGAGAAAACGGGCATGTGATTGTACGAGCTGGTTCGCCGGATGAAGAAATTGCCGGTGCAATTTATGATTACTTCCAACCAGAAGATGTGCTCATCAACAACTCCGGCGGCGGTGGCGGATGGGGTGATCCGTTCAAACGCGACCCAGAAAAAGTGCTGAATGACGTGATTAACGATTTTGTTTCAATTGAAAGCGCGAAGAATGATTATGGTGTTGTGATTGACCCGCAAACTATGACGATTGATGAAGCGGCGACGACAGCCCTTCGCAGTTAAAATAGAGGCACGTACTTACAAGGCGACTCTCCGGCAATCAAATGTTGTTGAGTTGGTTGGCTTGTTGTATGGCGTACTATTAACGCTTCGTTTATCTTTGCGCTTAACAAATTTCTTGCGGAAAACGTTGAGGAGGAGGATTTTATGAATGAAGAACGCAAATACCCTGAATGGATGGGGAAGATGCGCAGCTTGAATGCCGATGAAATCAAAGAATTTCTCGATGGCCCAATTGTTGCGCGTATTGGCACTGTTGATGAGAATGGCAATCCATACATTACCCCCGTATGGCAAGAATGGGATGGTGAAGCGCTCTGGTTCATCCCACGAGCGCGAACAACAATGGTCAATCATCTTAAGATACATCCACAAATTTCAGTTTCATGTGCGCTAGACAGTTCGCCATACACACGCCTACAAATTCTTGGCAAAGCCGAAATTGTCAGAGGCCCAGCTTTGATGGAAGGTGAGTGGTTAGCAATGGCGCGACGTATGGCGACTCGTTATCTCGGTGAACGAGGCCCTGAATATCTCGAAGATTCGACCGACCGCCCACGATATTGGGTCAAGGTGACGCCGGACAAAATCATCTCGTGGGAAGGTGTTGAGTGGGCGCGTAAGTATCTCGAATGACGGCAAACGATACGCTAGCAAAGTTAGGGGGCAGGGCTTGCCTTGCCCTTGTGTTATTGTGCAAACAGAATCATCCCTCACGCATCAGCAGCCTGTA
>RFIA01000183.1 GCA_003695675.1 Chloroflexota bacterium | reverse complement strand
TCGCTACTATGCAGCGCATCAAACCCGATTTGATTCTCGTGTCGCTCGATTCGACGCCGGAAGCATCGCTTGACCTATTGCGAAAATTGTCATCACAATATAAAGATGAACACATTCCTATCATCTTGTTTTCGCCGACGAAACTCTCAACAATCGACATTGATGTTTTACGAATGGGCGTTCGTGACTATCTCGTCAAACCAGTGCAAGCGGAGCAATTACTCGCGCTCATTGACGAACACCTCACAACCACACGGCTCAGGCTCGAAAATGAAGCATTGAAGACGTATGTTCTGCGCTCGAACCGGCAACTCGAATTACGCTTGAAAGAAATCGATATTATCTCGAATGTGGGTAAAAGTGTGGCGGCTATAAGGGACATCAACGAATTGCTGCCGCGTGTCGTCGAAGCAGCAGTGCTCATCACCCGCGCAGAAGAAGGACGCATCTACCTACTTGAAAACAACGAGTTGATGTGCCGTGCTGAAAAAATGTATGGTGAAGATTCAGCAACCGCAACCCGCAAGCTAAACGACGATGCCGCCGCCAAACAAGTCGCCTTCAGCGGCGCCCCTTTGATTGTGACACCTAATAACAAGACAGATGACAACGCATTGCGCTCAGCAGCTTATGTGCCGTTGACATTCAACGGCCATGTCAATGGCGTGTTGCGTGTCAACAATGTCAGCGACGGCGAGTATATCTTCACAGAGCATGAGACACATCTACTCGATATGCTGACGGATTATGTCGCCATTGCGATTGAAAATTCGCGCAACTTTGACCAGCTACGACAAACCAAAGAGATGGAAACCGCAAAAGTACGTGGCACATTCGAGCGATTCGTCCCGCCTTCTGTTGTGGCGCAAGTCTTGACCGAATCACACAATTTAGCGCTTGGTGGCAAACGTCAAGAAGTCAGTGTGTTGTTCGCGGACATACGCGGCTTCACACAATGGAGCGAGAAAGCACCGCCTGAAAAGGTGATGGCGATGCTCAACGATTATCTCAGCCTCGCGGCGGAAGTCATCCTCGCGTGGGAAGGCACGCTCGACAAATTTCTCGGCGATGGCTTGATGGCTATCTTCAACGCGCCGGAATTGCAAAAAGATCATGTCCATCGCGCAATTGATGCCGCGCTTGCTCTATTACAGGCGATAGAAGAAGCCAATAAGTTGAACGGGCACAACTTAACCTATAGCATCGGCGTCCATGTCGGCGAAGCGGTGGTCGGTTATCTCGGCACAGAACGCGCTATGAATTACACAGCCGTCGGCGACACTGTGAATCTCGCCAAACGCTTGCAGGAAACCGCCAAACCCGGACATATCTTAATCGCCGACACCGTTGTGAAGCGTCTCGGCGATGCGATTGAAGTCGAACCTTACGACTGCATCACCGTCAAAGGCCGCACACAACCGACACAAACCTATCGCCTCATCAGCGCCCGTTCCATCGTTTAACCACAAAATATCAGGAGGGCAGTGTGTATTGCGACACGAAATTCCAAATTTCGGTTGCGCCGTGAATATCG
Source organism: Chloroflexota bacterium (assembly GCA_003695675.1). Lineage (GTDB taxonomy): Bacteria > Chloroflexota > Anaerolineae > Aggregatilineales > Phototrophicaceae. The sequence goes on along the minus strand of RFIA01000183.1, from coordinate 45,219 downwards.
AGATTAACTTGCCCAGCAATCTGCGGCGAAATCCGATTCACAATACCGGGCACATTATGCCCGCCCTCTTGAATCGCAAAGACTTGTATATCCGTTCCTTGCGCACAACCTTCAACTGTCCCAAGCCGTACCGATGTTTCGGGGGACAAACCGGTCGAAGGCACATCTTCCCATGTAAATGGCGGCGTACACTCATTGTGAGTCGCCCAGAACGCAATCGTTTCTGGTACGGGAAACGATACTGGGAATCCGCTCGGCGCGAACGACCCTTGCCACGGGATGCTGACATCCTGTGTGCCATGAATGAACATAATCGGTACCGGGCGCGTGTTGGCACAATGCGCGGGGAAATCGACAAATAGCCCGGCGCCGACGACCGCAAATGCCGCGAAGAAATCCGCGCCAGAGCAAGCAACACGCTGCGTCATAAAGCCGCCGTTCGAGAATCCTGTGACGTACAAACGATTGTGGTCTATATTGAGGTCGTGGCTGATGTCGTTAATCAATGTTTCGAGGAACGCGACCTCGTCGATGCCATTATCGGCAAAAGCATATTGTGTCCCTTCCGTATAATTCCATCCTCTATCATTACTACCATCGGGATAGACGACGATGAAATTATGCTCTGCTGCGACACGATTCATATCCAATCGTGTCGCAAAACCGGGACCGTTGTCGGGTCTACCATGCAAGGCCACAACGACCGGCGTTGGTATCGCAGGGTCATAAGATGGCGGGACATAATAACGAAAACTGCGCGACATCCCCGAATACACTTGATCGACCGTTACCGTTTGCACCGTCGTGTCGCGCCAATTCTCGTCACCGAGCAAGAAACTCGTCACGATTTGTGACGTGTCTAAGCCGAATTGATTGAGTGTGTAATCCCCCGTGCGCAACCAATTGTGCCCGCCTCCCTCGACAAAATACACAGAAGTACGCGCCTCATCGTTGCATTCACCATACGTCAAAACTGCCGAGTCTGCTGCCCGCGACAACGCATCGACAGAGCAACCATTGTATTCCAACCAAAATAACACGGTGTCAACTAGGCCATACAAGACGACATCGTTGTTCGTAAACGGCAGTGTGATGGTGCGCGTCTCGTTGATAAGCAGCTCATCGTCAGAATTGACAATGATGAGGGTGTCGATAGGTGTCTCTGAAGCGCGGCAATTCGTCGCGTGGAATTCCCACATAAAAGCGCCGACCATCGTGATACCATCAAACCGTCCCGGAAATTGACAGACCATTTGTTGCGCCAGCAATGCGCCGCTGTCCATCCCAGTCAAATAAATGTTGTCGATGTTGTAGGTTTCGGCGACTTCGTTGATAGCCGCATCAACAAAATCAATATCGTCAACCGGCTCGCCCCAAGCCTGCCAACCGAGCGAAACACGCCCATCGTCCCAATAAAATTCGGCACTGTCGGGATACAGTGTGATGAAGCCGCGCTCGTCTGCCACATCATCAAGGCCAGTCAACGCTTGCATCGCCTTGCCAGACGACGCAAATGGATGTAGCGCGACGATTAATGACATGGGCATGTCCGCATCATAGGATGCCGGAACATGTAGATGATAAGTACGCTCACGCCCATCAAACATCAAAGTATTCGTTGTATCTTGTGCTTGCGCCGCCGAAAGTGATGCGAGAAATAGCAAAAGCCATACTGCTAGAATCGAGAATACTACTTTATGCCGCATGATGAATTACCTGTCTGAATGATGCGGCATAATGAGGGTCAGTCTTCAAGCAACCCTTCACGCGGTCGAAAGCTGAGTCGAATCGGCGTGCCTTCAAATGGATAAACCGCTCGAATCTGATTCTCAAGATACCGCTTATACGTAAAATGCACCAACCGCGTATCGTTGACATGAAACAAGATCACAGGCGGATTGACCGCTACCTGTGACGCATAATAGACCTTCAATCGTTTCGTGCCTTTCGTAGGTGGTGTATGTTTTTGTACTGCTTCGCGCACGATTCGGTTCAAATCAGATGTTTGAATGCGGATAAATCGCGTCTCCCAAACGCGATAGGCAATCTCTAAAACTTGGTGTATGCGCTGCCCCGTCAATGCACTGACGAAGATAACCGGCGGATCGGGCAAAAATTCAAGACGCTCACGTATATGTATGCGGAAGTCGTTCATCGTATGGGCATCTTTTTCAATGGCGTCCCACTTGTTGACGACGATGACGATACTACGCTGTGCATCTTTCACATAGCCGGCGATATGTTGGTCTTGTTCGGTGACGCCTTCGTTGGCATCAATCAACAAGAGCGCGACGTCGGCGCGTTCCAACGCTCGCATCGTCCGCAACACACTGTACTTTTCAACACCCGGTTCAATTTTGCCACGTCGCCGAACACCAGCCGTATCAATCAATGTGATTCGTTCGCCATGCCAACGAATATCGGTATCAATCGCGTCGCGAGTCGTCCCAGCGAGGTCGCTGACAATCGCCCGGTCTTCACCCAACAGATGATTGAGCAAGGTGCTCTTGCCGACATTTGGCCGCCCGACAATCGCAATCTTGAGATGCTCATCCTCATCGTCGTCGTCGAGCATCAAATTCGCATCAGCAAACGCTGCAACAATACCGTCCAACAAATCGCCAATACCGAGTGAATGAATCGCGCTGATGGGAAAGACCTCCCCCAAACCGAGTCCATAAAATTCATAGGCATCTTCAATCGAATCAGGGGTATCCGTTTTATTCGCTGCGATGAGCACCGGTTTAGCCGTTCGTCGCAAAATTTCGGCAATTTCTTCATCTGCCGCCGTGACCCCTTGCCGTGCATCAACCAGCATGACGATCACGTCAGCATCTTGTATCGCCATCAATGCTTGCGCCCGGATTTGCGGTACAAATTCGGCGCTGCCCTCAGCAAGCGGCGCCATATCGCGGCTGCCCTTCGGTTCGTACACTTCGATACCGCCCGTATCGACAACCAGAAAATTGATGCCGCCCCAATCGGTCTCGCCTTGCAAACGGTCGCGTGTTGTGCCCGGAATATCATCCGTCACAGCGATGCGCCCCCCCACAAGACGATTGAATAATGTACTTTTCCCAACATTCGGTCGCCCAACCAAGGCGACCAATGGCTTACCGGCCATGACTGTTCGTCCATTTCTTGCTAACCGCTAAGACGCAAAGGACGCAAAGAATGACGAGCCGGTCTCTCTGCGTCCTCTGCGCCAGTGCGATGAAAATTTCACCGTGATTCTATCAAAATGGTCAATTTCTACATAGAGGAATCTGCTCATGGATTGCGACGTGGTTCAGCCGTCGGCGTGACAGTGATAATTTGCACACTGACTTCCGCCGGGAGTACCCGCGCGCTCACATCCAACTCGGCTTCACCAATACCGACCGTTGGCATCAGTTCGTAATTACCATCGGCAAGACCGTTCACATCTAAAATAACTTGCACATCGTCTAACGAAAGTTCTTGCAACAACGGTTGCGGCCCAGTCAACAAAACAGTCACAACGTCGGGAATGGGTATTGCTTGAGAATCAGCGCCCAAGCCGATGACTTCAACCGGCACACTATCAAATTGCCGACTGCCCGTGAGCGCCGTTATCCCAACCGAAACACGTATATTCTGCGTGCTCATCACCAGCAGTTCATCATCCGGCAATTCAACCGGCACGCTGATTTCAAAGTCCGTCGTTTGGCCAGCTAAGCTGACCGGCATTGTGAAAAAGGTGCTCGGTATACCAGCCAATACATCCGGCGAAGCGCTGACGAGCAATACTTGTGGATCATACTCAACCGACGTAAGCACATAGCCATCAGGCAACGTATTCAAAAGAATATTGGGAGTCACCGGTACTTCACGAATATCTTCACGTTGTGAAATATCAATCATGACACCAACAGTTGCTGGCTGCAATGTGACATTAGGAACAGGGCTGCCATTTGCGTCAACAGGCAAAAGACGAACTTCATCCTCAAACGGATTCCGTTGCCCCCCCAAATCCACATTGATACGGACAGCTTCAACGGCGGAAACGGCACTAGACGCCCCAGTCACGAGCACTTGATTATCGGTCAATTGTGGCTCGCCCGCTTGAAAGCCCGTCGGCGGGTCGCTTATCAAATTCACAACGACGGGGACAAATTTTTCCTCTAATTGTTCCAACGTCACGCGGACGCGCACCTGCGAAATATCGACAACGATAGCACCGCGCGCGGCATCGGCTTTTAATTCAACCGTATGTTGGCCGGGTGGCAAGCCCCGCAAATCCGCAACGACTTCAATCTCGTCGCGGGTGATGCGCTGCAAAACCGAATCCTGTGCTCGAACAAATACATCGACAGTATCCGGCGCATCGCTCGTAATAACCAACCCTTCATCAAGCAGATATTGCACTTGAACATTCTCGATCTGTCGCTCACCCTGTGTTTGCGTGACGGCAATCGCCCAGACAAAAAAAGCGAGCACAACCGACCCCGCAAACCAAATCAGATTTCTGATGACAAAACTATTGAGGAGTTTCACGAGATTCAAGCACTCTTCCGGCGCTCATGCGACACATTGCGCAATGTTCCGCGCCATGCACGCAATCGGTCTCGCCATGTGGGTGACGCTTGCCGTTCATTGCCGTAGAACGCATTCAAAATCGTCCGCAAGCGCATCACTTCAAGGCGAGGCACCATGCGCCCGCCATTCGTAATCGCGATATTGCCCGTCTCTTCAGAAACAATGACACAAATCGCATCGCTCACTTCGCTAATTCCTAACCCAGCGCGATGTCGCGTACCGAGATTACGATCTGGCAAATTACGTCGCGCCGTCAAGGGAAGGACAGCAGCTGCAGCAGCAATACGACCGTCGCTATCGATAATCGCGGCGCCATCATGCAGCTCGGTTTTCGGCCAGAAGATCGTCAAAAACAATTCAGAACTGGTGTAGCTGTCCAGCGGAACGCCGGTGCGAATATATTCCTGCAAGTTGGTGTTGCGCTCTAAGACAATCAACGCACCATGCCGCCGCTCAGAAAGTTGCTCTGCGGCGCGGCAAATATCTTCAACAATTCGCACACGAAGTTCTTGCGGCGCTTTCGTCCCTGGACCGAGAACAAGACCGGCGCGGCCAAGCCGTTCCAACGCGCGACGCAATTCGGGTTGAAAGATAATCGGAATAGCAACAGCGAGGACGGTGATCAGATTGTTCAATAACCAACGGAACGCGACTAAATTCAGCAGATTAGAAACAACGAAAACAAGAACGAGCAAAAAGAGCGTACCGCGAAAAAGCGCAACCGCCTGTGTACCCCGAATGAATAAGCTGATTAAAAAAAACACCAACGCCACCAGCAGAATATCTACAATGGCAAGTGGTGTAATGCTTTCAAAAACCGTTATTAACTCCACACCTCAACCCGATTCATACTTATTCAACCGACCAAAATCAACACCCCAATTGCTGCAACAGCAAACGATAATCTTCGACACCGGGCGGATTGAGCGCAACAATTTGCTTGACGGTGTTACATGCCTCTTGGTGCATCCCCGCTTCGAGTTGTTGTTCGGCCAGCGCATCCAATTCGGCAACAGCTTCTTCCGTCCGTCCAAGTTGGCGATAGATCGCGCCCAAACGCGACCGGACCCCCATATCGTCAGGATGCAATTTGACAAGTTCTTCCAACAATTGTGTAATTCGATTGACTTGCTTCTTACGAGCATACACACTGAGCAATTGATCGAGTCGATTGAGCGCTTCAGCATGATTGCCCTGTCGATAATTTAAATCAACCAACATGCGCCGCGCCCGTTCATCATCTGGGTCGAGCCGCACAATCTCTTCATACGTCTGCTGTGCCCGACGCAATTCCAAACGCAATTGGTCAATATCCGCAATCCGATGTTTAATGCGAACGGTCGTCTCTGTCTGTGCGCCGACACGCTGCGCCAACCGTTCGGCAGCGACAAAGGTGTCGCGAGCGATTTCAAAATTGCCGAGTTGATGATAGGTGTCGGCCAAGTCAATGTATTGATTCAGGGCTTCTTCCCAACGTTCTTCAATTTCAAGCAGTTCGATCAAATTCTTGCGCACCGAAATATCGAGCGGCGCCATCTCCAACACTTCGACGAGAATCGAAGCAGCGCGATTATTATCACCACGAACAAGATATGTCCGCGCTACCATATTGAACTTCTCAATCGCACTGCGCACCCGGCCTTCGGTCATCATCACCTCGGCCATACGCAGGTGCACCGGCAAATACTCCGGCGACACTTCAACAGCACGGTGTGCTTCATCCATCGCTAGAGTCAGCAGCCCTTGACGAATATAGCGGTCGATGAGCGCCACAACCTCAGTGAGTTCGTCACCGCCCTCTGCGGTCAATTGCTCGAAAACGACTTGTTCGCCTTCGGTACGCATGGTCTCCTGCAACTGACGTCGTGTTTCGGGAATACGCTGCTTCCAGCCACTGCTAGACAGCAAATTCATGAAGCGTTCGTTAATCGTCTGAGTTGCTTCCTCATCACGCCCGACCAATGTTTGCCGCAATTGCTCATAGACAACGGACAACTCGGCAACTTCATCAGGACTCATTGCAAGGTCAGTGTCCACCGACTGTAAACTGCGTAGAAAATATTGCAGCGCTGCTTTGTGCTTGCCGAGCTTGAAATTAACCTGTCCAAGCGCATGATAAGCACCGGCATCGAGGTCGGGATGACTTGTCGCCCCCTCAAGATATTTAGCCGCCTCCTCCAATTGATTGTCAAACAATAACAGCGCACCAAGATTCAACATAATAGCCGGATGTTGCAAACCACGCTCTGCCTGACGATAAGCAGCAATCGCCTCGTCATATTTACTTTGTCGCTGCAACTCCATAGCTTGCAACGCCATGCCCTTATACATATCAATATCGCCACTTTCCATAACATGGGCAGCTAGCAACATCAAACCTTCCTCAAGCGATTCGCCGAGCGGGCCGAGCGAGTCGTCGGCTTGCTCTTCGGGCTGCTGCGGCTCCATCGCACCGAGAAGGTCAAGCGTTTCAGCTTCCGGCTCTGGCGTTTTGGAAACTTCTTCAGCCGTCGGCACAGCAATATCGCCACCGGTTTCGAGCGCACGCAACGTATTTAATGCCTGTGGATTTTTCGGATCGATCTGAAGGGCGCGTTGAACGGCACGAATGGCGCGTTCGGTGTCGCCTTTGCGTCGAAAGTTGAACGCCAGCGTCAAATATTCGCGTAGCGCTTTTCGCTTTTCACCGGTGCGTTCATACGCTTGTGCTAGACGCGCATGAATTGGGATCAGACCAGGCGTCAGTCGTGTGGCACGTTCCCAATTACTGATCGCTTTGTCCAGATCGCGCTGTCCTAAATGAATTTCGGAGACGGTCACATATTGTTGCGCCGCCTCTTGCAAACGCCCCTGACGCTCATAAACGTCAGCGATTTTTTCGAGTGGCACGGAATCGTCCGGGTTGAGTTGATGCGCCCGCTTGAAGACCTTCAACGCTTGATCTAAACGTTTTTGTTCCAGCAAGGCCATTCCCAAATGGATATGCACCTCTGGGTCTTCGGGGAATTCACGCAGCGCATTGCCGTAGGATTGAATCGCCGCATCCCAATTTTGTTCCCACGCTGCGTTATGACCAGCGCTCATCGCTGTTTCGTACACACTGCGGTTTCCTGCCATTACACGAAACCCTCGATCTGTCTAATGATTTGCCATCAATTGAACCAGAATTGCCTTTTGTGCGTGCAGCCGATTTTCCGCCTGTTGGAAGATGACCGACTGCGGCCCGTCAGCAACTGCATCGGTAATTTCGTCGCCTCGATGCGCGGGTAAACAATGCATTGCAATGGCATGCTTACCCGCCTGTGCGAGTAATGCTTCGTTGAGTTGATACGGTCGCAAGTCTTCGCGCCGTTTGTCCGTTTCGTTTTCTTGCCCCATACTCACCCAAGTATCAGTATAGACCACATCGGCATTGCGCACGGCGGCCACCGGATCATGCACGAGTTCGATACGCCCGTCAGACTCTTCGGCCAACTCAACCGCCCGGTCGATAACCTCTTCAGGAAGCATATACCCGTCGGGCATTCCAATCGAAAAGCCCATGCCAAAACGCGCCGCCGCAATGCTCAACGACGCTGCCATATTGTTGCCATCACCGACATACGCCATCTTGAGACCATTCAAACGGCCAAAGTGCTCATAAATCGTCAACAAATCAGCCATTGCTTGGCATGGATGCCAAGCATCGCTCAGGCCATTAATCACCGGCACACTCGCATACTCGGCCATCTCGACGACATGCGCATGATCAAAAACCCGCGCCATAATGCCGTGCGTATACCCCGACAACACGCGCGCAATATCCGCGATGCTCTCGCGTTTGCCAAGACCAATTTCCTGTGGGCCAAGCATAATCGCGTCACCGCCAAGCTGTTTCATGCCGACATCAAAAGAAACACGAGTCCGAAGCGACGGTTTTTGAAACACCAGCGCCAAAATTTTATTTTTGAGTATGGGCTTGTTGCCCCCACCTCGCAATTCCAATTTGAGGTGTTCAGCTAATTTAATAATATGCCAGAGTTCGTCTGTCGGCCATTCAGATAATGCCAGAAAATGCTTCAACATCATCCCCTATACGTCCTATAAGTGAAATCATTCATCACAATGTGACCCCACTATATACATTGTATCAAAGAAAGGTGGCTAGGCAACAACACCGACGAGCGCCGGGATTCTCGCTACCGGGAAGTATACCACAGCCGCAAAGGTAACGAAACGAAAAGCAGAGGGAATAAAGGTTGGACAAAAACAACTTAAGACAACGCTTCCATATCGCGCCAATTGTCGCCGACGGCGGCATTCGCCTTGAGCGGTGCGTCGAGTTCAAACGCATTCTCCATCACATCGACAACGAGGCGACTCGCAGCATCAACTTCATCATGCGGCACTTCGAGCACAAGTTCGTCATGCACTTGCAAAATCATCCGCGTTGCCAGCTTGTGCGCTGCCAGTTCATCATACAGCGTTATCATCGCTTGCTTGATGATGTCCGCCGCCGTGCCTTGAATCGGCATATTAATGGCGACACGTTCTGCAGCCCGAACAGCCGTTTGATTGCTCTTATCCGTCGCCTGTTGTAAGACAGGAAAATATCGTCGCCGACCGAAGAGAGTCGTCAAATATCCTTGCTCACGCGCAAGTTTTTTTGTGTTCTCGATGTAATCACGCACACGCGGCAATCGCTCAAAATACGTCTTGATGAATGCCTCGGCTTCGGGAAGTGTCAAGTCGCTGTCTCGCGCAAGGCGATAGGCACCCATGCCATAAATCAAACCGAAGTTGACTCGTTTGGCAAAACTACGCTGCTCATACGTCACCTCTTCAAGCGGAATGTTGTTGACGGCTGCTGCCGTTGCTGCATGAATATCCTGTCCTTGACGGAAGGCTTCGAGCAATGTCTCGTCTTGGCTGATATGCGCCAGCACCCGGAGTTCGACCTGACTGTAATCGACCGAAAGCAACTTCATCCCCTCCGGCGCGATGAAAGCTCGTCGCACTTCGCGACCGAGTTCTGTACGAATCGGGATATTCTGCAAATTCGGATTGCTACTGCTTAAACGCCCGGTGCTCGACCCGGTTTGATTGTAACTCGTATGCACGCGCCCGGTACGCGGGTTTATCAACGCCGGAAGCGCATCGACATACGTGCCTTTGAGTTTGGCAACTTCGCGATAGTCGAGAATATGCTGAATGATTGGGTGCTCGTTCTTGAGGCTGTCTAACACTGCCGCATCGGTTGAATAGCCGAGTTTTGTCTTGCGAATGCCCTTCGTTGGCAAGCCAAGTTTGCCGAACAAGACATCATTCAACTGCTTCGGGCTGTTGATGTTGAACGTGCCGTATCCGTCACTCAGATCATAAATCTCCTGCTCGAATTTCTTGAGCATCGCGTCGAGGTCTTCACTCAATTCAGCGAGGAAATTTGTATCGAGGACGACGCCCGCGCGTTCAATCGCCGCAATCACCGGGATGAAAGGAAGCTCCAATTTTTCGTAAAGATCCGATAAACCCAATTTCGCGATTTCAGGCCGCAGATATTCTACAGCGCGATACGTCAGCGCCGCATCATCCGCGGCATACGGCGCAGCCCGACTGATGTCCACCTCAGCCATTGTAATTTGTTTGCGTCCGCTGCCGATGAGTTCTTTGATTTCCTGCATCTCGATATTGAGATATTGCCGCACAAAGTTCTTCAGGCCGAGAAATTTACTAGCCGGATCGCGCACCCACTCGGCAATCATCGTGTCGAATGTAATCGGCGAAACATCGATGCCGTAACGCTGCATCACGACGAGGTCATACGACGCATTGTGAGCATATTTGGGAATCTTCGGGTCGGTCAGCGGCTTGCGTAAGGCATTGATGACCGTCTCAAGCGGTAATTGCGTCCCCTCATTGTGACCAACCGGCACGTAATACCCAGTCTCGCCATCAACAGCGAGCGCAACGCCGACCAAATCCGCCGCCATTTGGTCAGTGCTTGTCGTCTCGACATCCCACACAATCGCCTCGGCATTGTTGAGTGTCTCGACAAGTTGTTGCAACGCCGCTTCATCGCGAACAATAACCGCCCGAACACCGGAACTCGTCTCCGGTGCAGGCTGCGTCTCATCATCCGAACCGAAGAGCGACAACTGTTCACCATTCACTGATGGTAAGCGGTCGCGCAAGGTGCGGAATTCAAGTTCAGCGAACAACGCATGAACCCGTTGCACATCGTAATCGTGCGTCACACACGCATTGAGGTCGAGTTCTATCGGCACATCGCGCCGAATCGTGGCGAGGTCGCGGCTGATGAAAGCCATCTCGCGCCCTTCGATGAGTTTCTTCTGAGTCGCACCTTTGATGACATCGATGTGGGCGTAGATATTTTCAAGCGTGCCATATTCTTGCAACAATTTCGTACCGCCCTTTTCGCCGATACCCTTGACACCGGGAATATTGTCGGAGCTGTCGCCCATCAACGCTTTGAGGTCAATGAGTTGTGTGGGTTGCAATCCATAATCTTCGACGAATGTCTCGACTGTATAAACTTTATCGCTGTTGCCACGTTGCGGAATCTGCACGGAGACATGCGGTGTCAGCAATTGCAGAATGTCACGGTCGCCGGTCACAATACGCACATCGACGCCTTGCGCTTCGGCCTGCTGCACAATCGTGCCCATGACATCATCGGCCTCATAACCTTCGACAGCGAGTATCGGAATATTGAAAGCGGCGACCATCTGTTGGATGCGTTCGATTTGAATATCGAGTTCGTCCGGCATCTTGTCGCGTGTGCCCTTGTATTCGTCGAAGAGTTGGTCGCGTCCGCTCAAGCCCATATCGAAGCTGACGGCGAGATATTTCGGCTTCTCTTTCTGCATGATGTCGAGCAATGTCCGGGCGAAACCGAATGTCGCATTCGTCGGTTCACCGGCACGAGTCGTAAAGCTAGCAAGCGGCAAACCGAAATACTGCCGATATGCCAGCGCATGACCATCAATCAAATAAAACATCGGACGCGCCGCCATGAGACCTCACAATCTTCAATTAAGAACATTTGGGCTAGATTATAGCATTATTTAGAAGATTTTGGTAACCACGCAGTATACAGGTATCAATCGAGAAAGATTAAAGCATCCGTTGAAAGTGGATGAATTCCTGAATTTCTTCCGGCTCAAGCTCGCGACCCGGTGTGATGATGAGGTAACCGTCCGCCCATGTCGCGTCGGGGTTGACATCGCCATTGACACCGCCTTGAATGATTTGCGCCGAACGATATTTGAGGTCTCGCATGATATGATGCGGCGGTTTGTCGCCGGGCACATCCGCCAGCAGATAGATGAAATCCTCGGTCACCTCGAGACGACGAATCTGCCAGCCCTGCTCGCTCAATTGCACATTGAGCGCCGTCCGTATCGTCTGCGCGATGATTTTGTCGAGCGTGGCATTCGGGTCTCGCAACAACCACAGATAAGCATACGTCGTCAACGGCTCATCGACGACATCTTCTGCCGGAGCTTCGACCACCATCGGGCGTGTCGCTTCGACAGCTTGTGTCATTTGCTCAAGCGCTTCTTCGGGCACCGAGTCGAGCGCTTCGGCGAGGCGTTTGCCCTGCCGCCGGATCACACGCAACGGTGTTGCGCCATCGAAGACCATCGACAAGATGAAATTGTCTTCGCTGAGGCGCGAATACAACATGTAACCTTTGCCCGATGATTCGAGCTTCACGAAGCGAATACTCGCGCTTTCAGGCTCGGCTTTCCACTCGTGAGGAATGAAGTATTTATTGAGTTCATAAACTTCATTTTCACTCATATCGCCCGCATAAGCGATCAAATTTGCGTGATGCGAAAGCAACGTTGCGATAGCCGTCGATTCGAGTGAAAATTGCGTCAACTGTACCGCGAGATGGGCGACGTATGGATCAACTTGCGCCTCATCAGCCACCATCGCCGGTTGTGGCGCGTCGGTCGGTTCACCCGACAACACATCGCCCAACGCGCGACCGGGAACCGTCTCTTCGCCGACAAGTTGTGTTTCATCACCCGCGTCTTCAATCACATCGAGCGAAAAGTCCGTCGCCATCATGCCACGCACATCATCTTCCGCCATCACATAGGCATCTTCATCATCCCGCACTTCTTCGACGGGTTGCTCATCGAGTTCGGGCAAGGTCGTTGGCGGTAATGTGGCCGCCACATCATCAACCGGCGCCGGTTGATCCAATTCGGGCAATGTCGGCGGCGGTGAATATTCGGCGGCTTCAAGATCGGCGATGTAATCATCAACATCGTCATCCGCCGTACCGCGCCACCAATCCGGCAATTGAGTCACACTGCGAACTTCCGGCGGCACTTCTTCTGTTGGTTTAGCGTCAGGCGCTTCCTCAACGAGGGTCTCTTGCTCATCGGCAAGCGATTCCCCGGCAACTTCATGAGCTTCGACTTGTGTTTCGGCATCCCACTCATCGAGGAACTCCGGTTCGCCCTCAAACTCCGTGACAGAAGGATGTTCCGCATCGACCGCTTCAAGCAGCGAAGCTACATCTTGCTCGAAAATCGCGGCATCTTCTTGTGGCCCGGAGTCATCGAAGAATTCGTTGAGTTCCATCTCCGGCAAGGTCGGCGGTTCGGGGATTTCAGCGAATTCTTCCTCAGGTGGCACATCATCAAACCAATCCGGCAGGTCAAGCTCAGGCAATGTCTCCGGCGGCGCTGAATCAACAACCGTATCGTCGATCATATCAGGCGGATTTAACCACGCTTCGGCAGCCGCTGCTTCAAGTTCGGCAGCGGCCTCATCAAATGGAAGCGGTTCATCGACCGGAACTTCCGGCAATTTCGTCGGTTTTTCTGGCGGCTGAGCAATCTCAGGAGGCGACTCGGTCGGTGGCGAACCGAGAACAACCGGTTGACTATCTTCCAGCCATGAGGGTAATGGTTTGATCTTCGGGCGATGTTTTGGTAATTGTCGTTCGATACTCGCAATCAACTCATCAATCGAAAAAGCATCACCTTGCGGCGAGTCGTCGAAGGTTGTCTTCAACACAACTTCTGCGGGCGTTGGGTCATCGTCATCATCAGCTTCGACGAAATCCATCATAAAATCAGGCACAATATCGCTATCATCATCGTCATCGACATAAGCCGGTAGCGGCGTGTCCTGTGTTTGTGGCTGATAAAAGTCGGTAAATGCCTCTTCCATTTCACCTAGCGACAAATCGGGTTGCCCGTCCGTCGTTTCGTGAACAGCCTCCTCACCACCACGCAAAATCGCCAACACATTCTTGAAGCCGCTGTCTTCCACACCGAGGATCAGATCGCTGACAGTACCGCTTTCTTCAAAATCAGGAATCGGCGGTTCTTCGGCGGCCAGCGCTTCAAAAGCATCGACAGGCTCACTCTCTTTGGCAGGTTTATCAGCAGCAAAGTCATCATCTTGCTGCGCTCGCGTGTCATCAAGCTCATCAGTGCCTTCACGCTGACGAATCTCGCTGACAAGATCATCCATCGCGGCGCCAGAGAGAATGATCTCCATGAAATCGTTGTCTCGCTGACGATCTGCTAGGCGACGAGGTTCCGGGTCATGTCGCATCGAATCAACGAGTTCAGAGAAAACATCGTCCGCAGTGGGTGACGGCACATCCGGTGTGTCATCTTCATAAACGGGCGGTTCGTCGAGTAAAAATTCATCAAGGTCGGCCAACACACTTTCTAACGAACTGAATTGAGGTTCTTCTGGCAAGACATCTGTCGGAAGTATGCCCGGTTCTTCTTCATACCCAAACTGATGCGTCTCTGCAAAATTGATCTGATCCAATTCTTCGTCCGAAAGCGGATGTGTTTGTCCCGGCGCATCACCTTCAAACATGCGCGTCCCCGGCGGATTGTCCGCATCAGTACCGAGAATGCGTCTTTCGAGCGAGTCGTCATCCGGTTCGTCTGGCAACTGCGAATCGTCGAGAACAGCCGTGCCATACAAATCCTCTTCGTCCAAAATAGCCGTGTCCGGCACATCATCAGCCGCCTCATCCGGCAGATTCGAATCATCAAGCATATATGTGCCCGGCGGGTCTATCTCCCACGGTGGAAGCACCTCATCAGCATCCATCACTTCGTCAAGCGAGTCGATTTCTGCGGTATCGGCTTCAGCACTTTCGATCAATGATGAATCAATAATTTCAAATTGATCGAGAAAACCGGACTCGTCACCGGCGCTGTCGTCGGGGGTTTCATCTTCTTCGTCAAGTTGATACATCCACATCAGATCATCTTCGACAACAGACCCGGTCTCGGTAGCGGCTGCGGACGAGTCGGCATCTTGCGCAGAAACAGCTTCTTCATCCACAATGTCGATTTGTTCAACGATGTCTTCAATCAAGGGAATCACATTGCGGACATTGAACGGCGAATCCACCATACCCTGCAAATCCATCGCTCGCATTACCGCTTCTGCATCGCGATAACGTGGGCTGGCGATAATCGGCAAACCGGGCTGCATCGCACGCAATTGATGCACGATAATCACATCTTCGAGACCGGGCAAGGCCAAATCAACCAACGCCAAATCTTGCGGCTCATCCTTCAAAAATTCTAGCGCCGCATCAAGTTCAGTGAAGACATGCACAACGAAATCACCGGTTTGTTCTAATGCACGTTTGACCGTGACGGCAAAACCTTGATTTTGATTAATAATGAGAATTCGACTACTCATATCGCTCCATCTATCATACATTGCCGGTCACCACATCCAGCAATGCTTTATTACACTTAGGCACTCGACACTGTCACGCCCAGTATTGCGCCATTGTTGACTTCGCTCAATTCGTCAATATCATCATTGCTGTCAGCAGAAGCCTGCATTGAATACGCACCTTCCGCATCAAATGTGATGTCAATTGTCAGGACGATGCTCTCCCCCGCGCCAAGATTGCCGACGACACCGGCTTCCAATGTTTGAACAATGCTGCCGCCCAACGAAATCACGATGCCATTTTCAAATTGACCGGTGCCACCACTGCCGGTATTCGAGATAACCAGCGTATATTCTTCGGTGACTTCGGTTTCGCCACTTGGAATGACGGGATTTTCCTCACCGCTGAAATCTGTGATGACGAGGTCGGGCGTGCCCGGTGTTGGCGTTTCAGTCGCGGCGGGCATCGGCGTTTGCGTCGTGGTCGGCGTGAAGGTTGGCGGCGGCGTGGCGGACGGCGAGACGGGCACAGTCGGCGATGGCGGCGGATTGACGACCGGAACGCCGGTACAGATGCCGAGTTCGGTTGTGAAGTCGGAACTCACCCAACCGAATCGATTGTTGACGCGCAGTTGCCACCATGAATTGTCGCCGAGACGCCCGACGATTGGCGCGGTTGTCCCGGCTGCTAGCACTGTGATGCGATCATAATTCGTGCCCGGCCCGGTGCGGAAATTCAAACCGACATTGACCAACGCACGACACGTCGGGTCATTGAAATCAATCGGCGGCAGACCCCCCGTCGAGGTATCAATCGTCGCTGTCACTTGCGCCAAATTCTGCCGCACGGTGATCGACACACTAGCCGGTGCGCTGGCGACTGCGCCACGAAATGCGATGACTTCAAGTGTGACATTGCCCGTTGAAAGTGGCGTATAGTCCAACACCACCGGGAAAGTGCGGTCGCCGAGTGCATTCTCCGATGTGACCGTCTTGACAATCTGATTGTTGGCGAGCAATTGCACACGAGTCACACCACGTTCATCGCTCGCCGTCGCGCTGACGAGCACTTCTTCGCCAACAACAGCTTCATCCCCCGACTGCGGCGAATTAATCGTCACCGTCGGCGGGCCAGATGGCTGCACATCATCAACAGCGGGCGTCAAATCTTCGGTCGTTTGCCGTGTGCCGGTCAAATTGCAAGCTGCCAACACAAATATCCCCACTATCATCAATAAAGCGGGACGGATTCGCATTGTGATCTTCCTTGTTCGTTAATCAAAACCCTTCCTCTAACTTCATTGTAACATCACGGCGATTTTGGGGCAAAGGATAAACATCACAACAAATATGGAAATCTTTTGCTTTTAATCCCCCAAATATTAGGGGCAGACACCCGATAGGTGCGGATTAAAATACCTATCCGGATAATTATTGCGCTTCGTAGCACATTACATGCCAGTCATCAACTATAAAGAGGAAAAAATGAACGCCAACACAGCCATTGTTGTGGAAGGGATCGCCAAATCGTATGGGAACTTCCGCGCTGTTGATGATCTCACATTCGATGTGCGATGCGGTGAAATCTTCGCACTGCTCGGCCCGAATGGGAGCGGAAAAACCACCACCATCCGCATGATACTCGACATTCTCAAACCAGATGCCGGGCAAATTGCGGTACTTGGCGCGGCTATAACCGACTCGACAAAAGAACGCATCGGGTATTTGCCGGAAGAGCGCGGTTTATATCAAGGCGTTCCCGTGATTGACATCATGATCTATCTTGGGCGCCTCAAGGGTATGCCCGAACATCAAGCACGCAAACACAGCATGGAACTGCTCGACAGGCTCGAACTCGCAGAACACGCCAAGAAGAAAATCGGCGAGTTAAGCAAAGGGATGCAGCAGAAGATCCAATTCGCCGTGACCGTATTGCATCAACCCGAACTTATCATTATCGATGAACCATTTTCCGGCCTCGACCCCATCAACACACTCGTCATCAAAGCGCTGTTAAAAGAAATGCGCAATAATGGCATCGCGATTGTGATGAGTACACACCAGATGAATCAAGTCGAAGAAATGGCCGACCGCATGTTGATGATTCATCAAGGCAGGCAGCAGCTTTATGGGGCGGTTGACGACATCCGCAAGCAGTACGCCTTGCACGCCATCGTCGTCGAAGGCGAAGGCGATTGGGCGGCTTTGCCCGGTGTCGAGTCGGTCAGCGCGAATGAAAATGAACGTAACGGCACGCTCTTACAACTTGCAGAAACCGCTACGCCTGATGATATCCTCGGCGCAATCGCCGCCTCACCCGATTATCGAATTGAACGCTTTGAACGCGCAGTGCCGAGCCTCAATGAAATCTTCATCCGTGTCGTTGAGGAGCAAAAGTGATGAACAAAACGCTCGTGATCGCAAAACGTGAATATCTATACAATTTTCGACGCCCGGCCTTTTTGTTCGCCGCATTTGGGATTCCCCTGCTGCTCATCGTCGTATTTGCAATCGTTGGTTTCGCACTTTCCAAAAGTGACGATGTTACGACACTCAAGGCAATCGGTTATGTTGACGAAGCGGGCGTCTTGACAGCCGAAGCCGAAACGCTGGAATTGTTTTCCGCCTACGCCGATGAAGACAGCGCCCGCGCCGCACTAGATGCGGATGTTTTGGACGGCTACTTCGTGCTGCCGCCCGACTATATGCAAACCGGGCATATTCGACTCGTGAGCGACCGCAATCTCCCCGAGTCGCTCGACGAAGAAATCAACACGCTTTTGCTCACCCATTTAACGGCACAAGTCGATGTCGCTATGCCTTTGGAACGTATCATTCAACCAGTTGATATGCGCGTCCATGTGCTCGAAAGTGACCGCATTTTGACAGAAGATGCGGTCTTTGGCATCCTCATCGTCCCATTCGTCTTCCCATTTATCATGTTCATGGCGGTACAACTCACCGGTGGCTTTCTCATCAGCAGCATCAGCGAGGAAAAAGTTGGTCGTGTGTTAGAGATGCTCATCACAAGCGTGACCCCCATGCAACTTCTGCTCGGCAAAATTATCGGCTTGGGTTTGTTGGGGTTGACGCAGTTGCTTTTTTGGTTGGCGATGGGCGGAATCTTTCTTCTCTTTCGCCCCGAATCGGCATTATTAGAAGGGCTTGTGCTCCCTGTTGACCTCGTTCTCATCGGCTTGTTATATTTCGTGTTGATCTATAGCCTGCAAGCGAGTCTCATGGCGAGTATTGGCGCAATTATGAGTTCTGAGCAGGAAGGGCGTCAAATCGCGGGGATACTGTCGGTCATCATGATGATTCCGTTTTTTGTGTTGGTTACTTTTTTGCAAAATCCAAACGGCACGATTCCGGTCATCCTCACATTGATTCCATTCACAGCGCCACTGTCTGCTATTTTACGAATCGGCATATCGAACCCCCCTTTGTGGCAGATAGTCCTCAGCTTGATATTGCTAGCAGCAGCGACATTCGTCGTTGTCGTCGGCGCGGCACGAATCTTCCGTTGGTCGTTGCTGATGACAGGTAAGCGCCCCACCCCACGCGAAATTGTGCGTCTCGTCCGCGGCGAGCAGACGCCGATTGTGCGCTCTATTCAGGAGTAATACCCATGTATCGACAAATATGGACGGTGTTCACTTATGAGCTGCGACGCAATCTACGGCGGCGGGGGTATCTATTCGCGACATTTGGTATTCCAACGCTCGTCATCCTCGCTGTGTTGAGCTTTCAAGTGATCAGCAATCTTGACCGTGATTCGGATGACAATCCCCTCGAAGAAGAACTCGACCTACGTGCCATCAGCCGAGCGGGTTATGTCGATTTGTCGGGCGAATTGGGAGACGCGGGCAAACTCGCCGCCGTACTGGTAGCGTATGACGATGAGCAAACTGCACGCGCCGCGCTCAACGCCGGTGAAGTCGATGTGTATTATGTGATTGCCGAAGATTATCTCGCCACAGGACATGTCACGCTCGTCATCCCGCACTTGTCGTTCGATCTCATCAACGATGTGTTGGTGACTCGGCTGGCATTCGACGCCTTGGCTGCACAGCGCCTCGCGCCGGGTAGTGACCCGAATCTTTTACAACGCCTACAAAATCCCTCGAATATCGAACGCATCAACATCAATGCTAGTGCCCCGGCGAGTGTGACGCAGAATGAAGACTCATCGTTTTTGATGGTCTATCTTTTTGCCCTCACATTGCTCGGCAGCACCTTGTTGACAAACGGTTACTTGATGCAAAGCGTCATCGAAGAAAAAGAGACGCGCTTGATTGAAATCCTGCTGTCATCGATGCGTCCAATCGAGTTGTTGACCGGCAAGATTTTCGCGATGGGTTTATTGGGATTGTTCCAAGCCGCTGTGTGGGTCGGCGCATTTGCGTTGCTGCTGCGGTTGACCAACCTGCTCAATATAACGATTGCCGTCATCGACAACCTTTATCTGCCGACCAAAGAGCTGCCGTTGATGTTAATCTATTTCGCGCTAAGCTATCTACTGCTGGCCGCCGGGTTTGGCACGGTGGGCGCATTGTCCAATTCGATGCGCGAAGGCCCACAATTGAGCGCCGTCTTCACACTACCGATGGTGATTCCGTTGTGGGCGCTCTCGCTATTTCTCACCAATCCTGACGGGAACATTCCCACAATCTTGAGCTTGATTCCAATCACCGCGCCGTTGGCAATGGTGATGCGCCTTGTTCTGACGTCTGTACCCGCGTGGCAAATTATCGTCAGCATTTTGCTGCTGATGTCCGGCGTTGTGGGCATGTTGTGGCTCGCCGGGCGCTTGTTCCGCGTACAGACTCTGCTTGCCGGGCAACGCCCACGGCTGAGAAATATACCCAAATTGATTTTGCAATGAAATCACCCGGAGCGAATATTCGCTCTGGACACATCTATATCTGTGCCCTTTATGCCCACGTGATCAAACCGAGTTGGAACGGATTGGGTAAAAATTCGTGGTCGGGCAGCACGCGCACCGAAAGCCCGCGCCCACCGGTGGTGTGATCGGTGAAACAACCGGTGTAAATATAAGTACCCGTATCATCATTTGCGCCCTGTAATTGCATTTCTTGGGCTAAAGCGCCGGCTTCAATCGTGCCATCCGTACCGAGTTGACCGTAATACAATTCAACACGAACATCATCGGGCGTCAACTTCCCAAGTTTGACTTCTGCGCGAACTTCGACCTCGCTGCCAACAGCGATTTGATGTTCGCCAACATCGACCTTGAGCACCTCAACGCCCGACCACTCCGCCTCAAGATTGCTACGCCACGCCGCATAATCACGTCCGTTCCTCAAGTCTACATCGGTGATACGTTGCGAACGTTCGTATCCCGGCATGTAATATTTCTCGGTGTATTGGCGCACCATGCGACGGGTATTGAACACCGGGCTGAGTGTGCGCATAGAATTTTTCACGCGGTCGAGCCACTCGTGCGGCACATTATCACGCCCACGCTCATAAAAGAGCGGCACAATGTCTTGTTCAAGCAGATTATAGAGCGCACGACTTTCGATGTCGTCTTGTTGTTCGGCTTCATGTTCGGGGTATTCTTCGCCATTCCCGATTGACCAGCCAACCAATGGGTTGTAGGCTTCGGCCCACCAACCATCGAGAATGCTGCAATTGAGACCCCCGTTATAGATGACTTTCATTCCGCTTGTGCCGCTGGCTTCTTTCGGACGACGCGGATTGTTGAGCCACACATCGACTCCTTGTACAAGATAGCGGGCGACATTCATATCATAATTTTCGATGAAGACAATCGAGTGACGGAAATCTGGCATTCGGCTGAAGCGGACAATATCGCGAATCAATTCTTTTCCGGCTGTATCATGCGGATGCGCCTTGCCTGCGAAGATAAATTGCACCGGTCGGTCGGGATTATTGACGATGGCCTTCAGACGCTCAATATCGCGGAAGAGCAACGTCGCCCGTTTATAGGTGGCGAAACGGCGGGCGAATCCAATCGTCAGGGCATCCGGGTCAAGCACTTCAGCAGCCGCTTCAATTTCGCTACGTGACGCGCCACGACCGATCAATTGACGGCTCAAACGCTGCCGGGTGAAAGCGACGAGACGTTCGCGGCGACGCTCATGCGAACGCCACAATTCGGTGTCTGGGATGCTGTCAATATTTTCCCACACTTCGGGGTTGTCTTCACCTTGTCGCCACGACGGGTCAAGATAGCGGTCGAGCAAGGTGCCCATCTCGCGGCTAATCCATGTTTGCACATGAATCCCATTGGTGATACTCTCGATTGGGATTTCGGGTTCCGGCACATGCGGATAGACCCATTGCCACATATTGCGCGAAACAATGCCGTGCAACTTTGCGACTCCGTTGGCGGCACTCGACAATTTGAGGGCAAGCACGGCCATCGAGAACAATTCGTCATGCCCCAATCGCTCGCGCCCAAGATTGAGAAATTCTTCTCGTGTCAAGCCAAGTTTGGGATAAAGATCGCTGAAATGTTCGTCAATCAGATCGAAGTCGAAACGCTCAAGCCCCGCCGGAACAGGCGTATGCGTCGTGAAGATGTTGCTAGCCGTTGTAATCTCTTTGGCTTGACTGAACGACAGATGACGCTCCGTCATCAATTGACGGATGCGTTCGAGCGCAAGAAAAGCCGAGTGCCCTTCGTTCATGTGGCAGACAGCCGGTCGCAGCCCAAGCGCTTCAAGCGCACGAATACCGCCAATACCCATCAAAATCTCTTGCCGGATACGAGTCCGCCGGTCGCCACCATACAAGCGATCCGTTAAATTGCGGTCTTCGAGCTTTTCATTTTCAGGGATATTCGTGTCCAACAAATACAACGGAATACGCCCAACCTGAACTTTCCAAATTTGTGCGTAAAGTGGATGCCCGGCAATTGAAACGCTAATTTGAATCGGATGCCCGTCATCCCCACGTTGCAAGGTTACCGGTAAATTTGCATAATCGTTGATCGGATAATTTTCTTGCTGGTAGCCATCGGCATTGAGATATTGTTGAAAATACCCTTCTTGATACAGCAAGCCGACACCAACAAGAGGAATATCGAGATCGCTAGCACTTTTGAGATGGTCGCCGCTCAAAACACCGAGACCGCCCGAATAATTTTGCAGGCACTCTGTAAGACCAAATTCCATCGAAAAATAGGCAATCGTCGGACGATCTTCGTGCCCGTATCGTTGGCGAAACCATGTGTCGGTGGATGTCATGTAATCATCAAATTCAGCCAGCACACGATTCAGATGCGCCAGAAAAGCCGTGTCTTCGGCGACAAATTCAAGCCGTTCTTGACTGATGAGGCCGAGCATCCATACCGGATTACGGCCAGTCGTTTCCCACAAGTCGGGATCCAATCGTCGGAACAGAGCAAGCGTTTCATGATCCCATGCCCAACGCAAATTGTAGGCCAATTCTTGCAGCCGTTTTAACGGGTCGGGCAGGTTGGGTACCACGTTAATTGTTGCAACAGGTTTAACCATCGGTTCTCCTGAAAATTGTTTTCTTGATATTCAACAGAGTAGCATAACCCGAATTCACATAATGGCAAGCCCGTTGATTGACTACAACCATTCGGACATATTTTATATGAAACGACGCAGCCTCCGACTATCGCTCCGCAATGAATATGCTAGAATATATAAACCGTGAGGATGCTTCGGGCGAACACGATAAACTCTATATCATGTGCGGGAGTCAACCTGTATGTTTGAAAAGGCATGTTCTGAAGATGAACCAACGTGCAAAGTGACCTTCTACTTTCCAAGTCAATTGTCAAAAACATCGGTACTGGCCGAAACGGTCAATTTAGTTGGGGACTTCAACGGATGGAGTGAGACAGAAACCCCCATGACCAAGCTAGAAGATGGACGATTTTCGGTGACGCTTGAACTTGAACGTGGGCGCGAATATCAATTCCGCTATCTGGTCAATCATTCAGAATGGCATAATGATTGGCAAGCCGACAAATATGTTCCTAATCCCTTCATGGGAGACAATTCGGTCATCGTTGTCGATTGAACTCGTTAAAAAATCCCGGTTTCGCGACCGGGATTTTCATTTGCAGGAACTACTCAACATTGTTTTTCCGTTCGCAACCTGAGTAGTTAGTGTTTGCAAAATGGCGTATGGCTATTTCTTCCTGACATAACCGAGTTGGGTTTCGGCGGGAATTGTCTTGTTGTTGAACGACTCGAAAGCTTCTGGACGCAGGTCTGTACCCAATATCGCGCCCGCGCCGATAGTATACCCTGCGGGGATGTGGGCGTTTTTTCCAATACAGGTGATTTTTAGATCGCCCATTTCGGTCATTGCGCCAACATGAGCGCCATGCCCGACGACGACAATTTTATCGATAATTGAGCGCTCGACAACGGCTTGATTCTCAACATAAACATCATTCAGGATAATCGACTCGCGCACAACCGCGTTAGGGCCGACATAAACACCCGGGGACAATATCGAGCGCTCGACCAGTGCGCCCTTAGCAATAACTGAACCATCTGTGATTAAACTGTCGCGCACGGTCGCGCCCCGATGAATGTGTACGGGAGGGCGTTCCTCACTGCGCGTATGAATAATCCACGTTCGATCATTCAGATTAAGCGATGGCGGTGACGCCAACAAATCCATGTGTGCTTCCCAATAGGCTTCGACTGTGCCAACATCCACCCAGTAACCGCCATACGGATAAGCATAAACATTGAGATTGTCTTCAATCATGCGCGGTAGAATATCTTTGCCGAAGTCGTGGCTAGATGTTTCCAACTGTTGGTCATAATGCAGGGCATCTTCCAGCGCATTGTAGTTGAAAACATAAACACCCATATTGGCAAGATTGCCGGGAGGATCGGACGGCTTTTCAATAAAATCTTTAACTTTGAAGTCATTATCCACATCGACAATACCATAACGACTGGCATCATCCATAGGAACCCGGATTGTACATAAGGTTGCGTCGGCCCGTTTATCACGATGATATTGAATCAGTAGATCGTAATCCATTTCGTAGATATGATCCCCCGACAGAATCAAAACATATTCGGGGCGCCCCCGTCGCACAAAGTTCAAATTCTGTGTGACTGCATCCGCCGTTCCCGCGTACCAATCGGTATCGAAACGGCCTTTATACGGTTGCAACAATTGCACACCGCCAGAAAACGAGCGGTCGAGATCCCACGGGCGACCGCGCTGAATATGTTCGTTGAGGCTGTGTGGCCGGTATTGCGTGAGCACGAGCACATCGACAATGTTGGAATTGACACAATTGCTGAGCACGAAATCAATAATACGATACTTACCCGCAAACGGGACAGCGGGTTTGGCGCGTTTTGCCGTCAACGTGCGCAACCGCGTCCCTTCACCACCTGCAAGGATGACAGCTTTAACTCTCATGCTGTTTCTCTCCGTTTCTTGATTGCTTTCTCATAGAGCGTTATATATGCGCGGGCGCTCTTGTCCCAACTAAAATCCATTTGCATCGCGCGTTGTTGCATGCGTTGCCATGCGTCTTGGCGATTGCGAAATGTTTGATAAGCCCAACGCACGGTATTCAAAAGCGCTTGTGGCTCTTCCCAACTAAAGACAAACCCGGTGCCGACATCAGCCGGGCCATTATCATAATTCACAACCGTATCCGCCAGACCACCGGTTTCGCGTACCAACGGCAGCGCCCCATAACGCATCGCGATCATTTGACCGATACCGCATGGCTCAAAATGACTCGGCATGAGAAAAATGTCGCACCCCGCGTAGATACGTTGGGCAAGCGCAGCATCATAACCAAAGATAGCCCGCGACTTAAATTCAAAATCGCTGACTAATTTCGCCATATCCGCGCTCAGGTCAGGATCGCCCGAACCGAGTAGGATAAACTGCGTATCGGCCTCCGTCAAAAATGGCCGGATGCCATCACGCACGAGGTCAAGCCCCTTTTGCCATTCGATACGTGTCACAATCCCGATGACAAAGGTTTCGTCACGAACCGGCAAACCGACGCTTTCTTGAAGTTTATGCTTGTTCGGTGGGCGCTTTTCGCGAAAGTTTTCGGCATTGAAGCGCGACTCAATCACCGGGTCTGTTTCGGGGTTGAAGCGGTCAACATCAAGACCGTTCAAAATGCCATACAAATCATCGCTGCGTGTTTTTATCAACCCATCAAGACCATATCCCATATACGGGTATTGAATCTCTATCGCATAACGCGGGCTGACCGTACTCACCATATCGCTGTAAGCAATCGCTATCGCCAGCATGTTATCCGTCAAACCTTGATACACAAGATCAGGATGATGCCGTCCCGGAATACCGAGTTCCCATAACCAACCGCCGACATGCTCACCTTGATGCGCGATATTGTGAATCGACAACACAGACGCCACCCGAGACCAAGCCGCATCATGGCGACTCTCATCGAGGAAAAATGGGATCAGGCCAGTGTGCCAATCGTTGACATGAATCACATCGGGAAACCACGCTTCGGCTTGCTTGAGTTGTTCACAAGCTGCCATGACCGCTTGATTGAAAAAAATAAAACGCGGTACATCCCACTTCCACTCGGTGTAGACATCAAATTCATCGCCGAAGAACGGCCAACTTTTGATGAAGTAAATCGGCATCTCATCAGCAACCAGTTTCCAAATCTCAACATCAGCCGTACCCGTTGGACGCGGCAATTGAAATGTCATCTCGTGCGTGATGTTGTACCGGTCACGATCAATGAAACCATATAAAGGCATCATGATACGTGCATCGACATCAAGACGCCGCAGCGCATACGGTAACGACCCGACAACATCTGCCAGTCCGCCACGTTTTGCATAGGGAATCGCTTCAGCAGCAGCGAATAAAATGTGCATCTCGGTCAAATCTCCCGACAGGACTGATTAAATATGTGAAGATGCAAGAAGCCATTATGTTGTTGGGGCAAACCAGCGATAGTCGATGTCTGGAAAGATTTTATCTAACTCCCAGTATTCTTCCGCAAGGGCGCGGTCGGGACTGCCCCGTTCTAAACTCTCCACGAGATTGACAAAACGCTCAACATGCTGGCTAAAGCGTTGAATCGCATAATTGCGTGCTTGCCCGGTCGTGACGAGAAATGGCCAGTCCGAACTTTGCAGCAACAACAATTCTCGCGCTGCCTGATTGAGAACGGCCCGTTCATCTGCTGTTGGTGTCGGGAATTTGGCCACAAGCGCTTCCATACGCGCTTCAGCCTCATGAATAGGTTGCCACATCCAATGTGTTTCAGGATTATCCCACGTAAAATGACCACCCCCGGCACCCCACGAACTTTCCGGAATGCTGAGCACTTCTTGGGGGGGGTGTTCAGCAATGTATTTGGATGCCGTCGTCAATTCAATATCGGGATCATTGGCAAGATGCCGCAACACTTTGCCAATCCACACCACGCCTTCAAACCACCAATGCCCAAACAACTCGGTATCATAATTTGAAGCGATCAGATTGAATTCTCCATTCGTCGCCTGATATTGCTTACGCAATAAATCGCCAACGAGATGGGCGAAGTGTTCGGCATGTTGTTCAACTTTATAAGCAGCCCAATCGGGATGATAATAATCTTTGTCCGCCAAGTCGGACTTTGTCGCCGTCACACGCCAATATTGCAAACCGCTCGTCGGCGCCTTGCGATGAAATTCGCGATAATCAAAATCACCCGGATACCCCCATTCGGCACTCCACACCTGCATACCGGTACGATTATTGCGCCCAATGACGGCAACATCGGAATGTTGTTCAGCAGTCGGCCCTGCAATCGTATCGCTGACATAATAGGCTTTGTACGTCGTCGCCGGGCGTTCTGGCGTCGTTGTCGAAGCCGGGATGAGATAACGGCGCTTGATTTCACCATACGGGCCGATGACCTCCCCCGCCGCGACACCCACCGGTTGCCCACCGGTAATCGTGTGTGTTTCGCTGAAGAAAACTTTGATTCCTTCTTGCGCAAGGAATGTTTCGATGCCCGGTCGTTTAACGCCATCTTCCGTGATATATGCCGGGCGATAAGCACACTCCGGCAACCAGATACCGGTTGGCGCACGCCCAAACAACCGTTTATAACTCGCGATCCCAGTTTTCAATTGCGCAACGATGGAACTGTCACGGCTTAAGAGCGGCAAATAACCATGAGTCGCGGCAGAGGTCGTGATTTCGATATAGCCTTCATCCTGCAATTGCCGAAATGCACCAATGATGTCGCGCTTGAAGCGATGGTTGAAGGCATACTTGATACCCTCGTACCAATCTCGATACCATTCGGCGAGATACTGCGCATGGGGGTCGGGCGGGCGCAGTTGCCTGATCGTTTTGGGCTTTGCTGCTTCCGACGCTACACCCGCATCATCGGAAACATCCTCAGCCGAGTCATCCTCGCCTTCAACATCTTGAACCTCACCCGCGCTTTCACCCTGAAAGTAGATGATGTCATTTTTTGCGGCTTCAATTTTTTCGTCAAGATATTGGTCAAAATGATCGAGAACATCAGGGTCGGCGAGTTGTTCTGCGAGAATAGGGGTGATACCAATCGTTAATTTGAACTCAACGCCATCTTCTTTCAAATCGTACAGTGTTTGCAACAATGGAATATAGGTTTCGCTGGCAGCTTCGTGAATCCATTCTTCGCCATGTGGCCAACGCCCGGCGAGACGGGCATAGGGCAGATGGCTGTGCAATACAAATGTAAACGCACCGATTGCACTCACAGATATTTCTCCCGGTTACAATTGTCAAGAGTGAATGTGTTGCCAGCCTATTGTAACGGGTTGTATGGCAAACAAGCAACCGCTTGCTTATTTAAGACAATTTGGTTGTATTTATTATGAACGCTATTCGGGAGCATCCGGCGGACGTTGTGGCAATATCATCGCGAACAAACTGCCCTGCCCTTCTTCACTGTGGACGGTCAAGTACCCCCCGTGAGCCTCAACGACAGATTGCGCGACAAATAACCCTTGCCCGAGTCCGCGCGGGTCGAGCAATTTCCCTTCGCTTGTGCGTGGTTTACCGCGATAGAAACGCTCAAAAATATGGGGCAAGTCTTGTGGATTGATCCCAACGCCAGTATCAACAACCTGAATGGCAACGTGGTCATCATCGGTAGGGCTGGCCGTGACAATAATATGCCCGCCCTTTTCGGTGTAGCGAATTGCATTTTGCAACAAATGACCGAGCGCCCATCGTAGACGTTGTTCATCTCCAATGAGACGCAAGTTGCTGGTTTGGCGCGTCATGACCGTCACATCGAGATTCATCTCATTGAGTTCCGGCGTCAGGCCATTGACAACATTCCAGATAAAATCCTCAATATCGACTTCTTTATATGCAATCGTGAAACTGCCCGCGCTCATTTCAGAAATGTCGAGCAGCTCAACAATCATACGATCCAGCACCTCGACATTGCGCGTCAACATCTCAAGAAAGCGACGGTCGGGCGGGGTGTCGCCCGGCTGCGTGGTTATCAACTCGCTGACATGTTTGATGACGGTCATCGGCGTCCGCAGCTCATGCGAAATCGCTGTGACAAATTGATCTTTGAGGCGTTCGGTCAAGGCTTCACGAGTCACATCTCGCAAAACGATCAACGTGCCAAGACGCTTGCCATGACTGTCGCCGATTGCGGCAACTTGCGCACCAATGATGCGATTGTTGACCTCGATTTTATTCGGTTCGCCGAGTGGGGTGAGTTCGGACTCGACAGTATGCACCTCAGCATATTGGCGAAATAACTGCCCGATTTCGGTATCCCAGATATTTTTCTTGCCACCGATGAGTTCTTGCGCGGCATTGTTGATCAGCACGATACGCCCTTGCATATCCTGCATGATGACGCCCTCGCTAATCGTAGCGAGAATACTACCGAGTCGTTCGACTTCTTCTTCCCGTTGCTCAAGTTTTTTCTTGAGCATCAAACGATGGCGGTTGATTTTCTTGATTGTTTCGATCTCGTTCTGCAATTCCGAACGACGACTCAACCCGCGATAGAGACGGCTGAATAAACGCTCAGTCGCTGTGCCAAGATTGTTGACACGACCAAGCACACCACTGATTTCCTGCGCATTGGGGTGTGGATTATTTGCCATACGATTCTGGATTGACCTGTTTTTTAGCAAGAATATCGTGCAACAAGGTGCGCAACGATTCGAAGTCGGGCAAAGGCTTGCCGAGAATATGGTCGGCAGCGTTCGGGCTTACAAGGTTCGCTTTCTCAGCATCGCTGAGGGCAAACGCCGTCATTAAGACGATGGGTATATCAGCGAATTGGGGCAAAGTGCGCATCCGGCGCATGACCTCATCACCACGTTTACCGGGCATACGAATGTCGAGCAAGGCAAATTCAGGTATATTGGTTTGGCTGACTCCAGCTTCAACTTCGTCCAACCAATCCCATACTTTTTGGCCGTCCTCAAAGACCAGTGTCTCGTGCCCCCACACCCGGCACATCATCGCGACGAGGTTACGAATATCGGTCTCGTCTTCAGCAATTAACCAAGACAAAATTGGACTCCATCCAGCACTTAAATGAACCAAATTGTAACACTTTCAAGTATACTCGACATTTAAGCGAAGACACCCTCAATCTTTGGGTATTTTGATTATCCAATTCTTTTGTGGTCTGCCATAGAGGAAGTCTGTTATTATAATGGGTATAATAACGTTTAGTTTTGGTCGACGCAGACAATGAGGAGCGCATCTTGTCTACTTGGATGGTTGTTGAAGACGAGCCAGATATTTACGATGTTTTACTCGCAATGTTTGAAATGTGGGGCATCGAAGGGGTGGCATTCGTAGATGGTGAAGAGGCCGTGTTGTGGATAGATGATGTTGACAATGGCCGCTTCAAAGGAGAATTGCCAGAACTCGCCTTGTTAGATATTCGATTGCCCGGTGAAATCAGTGGGCCCCAAGTCGGTGAGCGCTTGCGCAAAAGCCCAGCCTTACGAGACATCGCAATTGTGTTGACAACGGCTTACAAGCTCTCGCCACAAGAAGAAGCAAGCATGATAAAACAATCCGGTGCGGACAAATTCATGTATAAACCACTCCCACGTTTCAATGAATTGCAGGGTATTCTTGAACAGGTGATTGCTGAGCGGCGTGCGAAAACATCAGAACCGGCATCCTCGACTCCGCAATCACGTCAACCAAAATCAAAAGAATAAATGCGGATACGAGATTATGCGCAATATTGCACCGTCGAATGCAATTACCCGGCGGGCGCGTGTGTTGCTCCCGGTTGCCTTTTTATTGGTGACGAGTGGGAGTTTTATCGCGCTCATCGGCTTATTTTTATTTGCCTTTCGGGTTTCAACATCTTCGCTTTATAATGTTTTCCGCGCGTTGCTTTTGTTTGGTGGCGTAGGAGTCGCAGCGACGGGCGTCGGGTTAGCGATATGGGCAGCGACACGTCGTGCCGACAATCCACTGGCGAAAATGGTCGGTGAACATTTGGCCACAGCATTTGATGATAATTATACTTTTATTCGCAATGTCAGTCGTTTTCGTCTCGGGTATATCGATGCCGTATTGATCGGGCCGCCGGGTATACTCGTCTTTCGGATTGTAGATAAGAGTGGCGTGTTCTGGAATGAGGGCGGGCACTGGCTCAAGGAAAACAAAAATCGCAAACTCAAACCGCTTCGCATGAATCCGACCAAAGACGCCATTGTCGATGTCAAGGCCTTGCAACGTTACTTAGCAGCACACAACTTGCCGGACATGCCGGTGTATGGGATTGTCGTCTTCACAAAACATCCCCCCGAACTCGTCATCAAACTCAAAGAACCTGTTATCCCGGTCACATATATGGAAGACTTAAAGGCCACGCTTGACCACACGTATCTTGTGCGCGATGACCGGCTCGACATGGACGATGCGAAGAAAATTGTCGATTTATTGATGGAATAATTTTATGGAGCAAGGCATCTGAAAAGATTAGTGTTAGCCACTGCCGGGGCCGGCAAAACAGCGCAGAGTATTCAGTATCTGATAGAGACAACGGCAGCCAATCGATTTGCAAAGGTCTGGGTTTTGCTGGCAAGTCGTCGGCAAGAGGCAATGTTTCGTCAGAGATTGTTGACACATCCCAATGCAGGCCGGGTTTATTTCAACATCACTTTTTTTGACTTTTACGACCTCTACCACCACTTATTAGACGAAGCCGGAAGCCCACAGCACCGCATCAGCGACGCGGTGCGTTTTCGGATTCTACGCCTCATCTTGCAACAACTCGAAGACAAAAATATCTTGGGCGAATACGCGGCGATTGCACACCGGTCAGGCTTTGTCCGTGTCGTTGCCGACTTCATCTACGAACTCAAGCAAAATCATGTCGAACCCGATGTTTTTATGCGGGCAACCACAACAGAAAAAAATCGTGTGCTCGCAACCATCTATCGCGATTATCAAGACACATTGCAAAAATACGATCTTGTTGACCGCGAAGGTGAAGGATGGCTGGCATTAGCCAAACTGCGAGAGAGTCCTCAAATTGCGCGAGACGTAGACCTCTTGATTGTTGACGGCTTCGACCACTTCACACAAGTACAAAGCGATTTGGTCGCTTTGTTATCTTCACGAGCCACGGATACAGTCATCACCTTGACGCATCTTTCCGGTCGAGATGGCGCTGTGGGGCGTCGTTTTTTGCGCACATTCGAACAACTCAGCGCGATTGATGCGCTTGAAAAAACAGCACTCAAGACCGCAGAAAGCCGCCCCACAACCCTGCAACACCTCCTCGATTCCATCTTTGTCGCCCGACAAAATATCACCCCCATTGCTGTTGACAGCCATATTCACTTTATCGAAGCGCCGGATACAGCATCCGAGACCGGCGCTATTCTGCGACGAGTCAAGCGATTGTTGGTGACTCAGCAATGCGAACCCGATGATATTGTGATTGTCTTGCGCGATTGGGCGCGGTATCAATCACATTTCGCGGCTCAAGGCCGCGCGTTCAAGATTCCAATGGCGTTACATCTCGGCGAACCACTCGCCGAAAATCCGGCGATAATCGCTTTGTTGAATGTGCTCACCTTGCATGAAGACGCCGGGCACGTCTTGGCATTCGGCTGGCGAGCGTTACTCGATGCGCTGCGGTCGCCCTATTTCAACATACCGCATCTCGATACAGAACAGGTGGATTTGCTGGAGCAAATCAGTCGCGAATTTTTGGTGCGTGGTGGCCGCAACGCTTGGCTACAGGCTATCGAAGCGGCTCAGTATCCGCGCTTGGATGAAGATGATACAGAACGCGCCGCTCTTTTGACGGCAGAAGAAGCCGAAAAATTGCGCGATGCGCTCGCACAATTTTTCGACCGCGTAACGCCGCCTCGACAACATTCCGTCGCTGGGTATGTGCGTTGGCTCGAAAATTTAATCGGGCACGACCCGGCACTTGAAGACGAAGAAGCGCAATTAGATGAGGCCTCGCTCAACATCTTGGCACAATTACGCGCAGGTGAAGCGGATGTCGCTGCCCGCGATCTCGCTGCTATACAAACTCTGCAACGGGTCTTGCGCGGTTTAGTCGCCGCACAACGATTAATCGACGCCTTTGAAGGCGACCAAATCATGAGGTGGGACGAATTTCGCAATGACTTGCTGACGATGATTAACACGGAAGCCGTTGACCGCCAACCGTACCGCGATGGTTTGGTGCTAGTCACAACGGCGACTGATGCACGTGGCTTGCCCCATAAGCACGTCTTCATCCCCGGATTGGCCGAAGGTGTGTTTCCCGCTCAAATCTCCGAAGACCCGTTGTACCTCGACAGCGAGCGTGAAAATTTGATCAATGCCGGAATCCCGGTACAAGTGCAATCTGAACGCACGGCGGACGACAGCCTCTTTTACGAATTGATTGGTCTGGCACACGAGTCGCTCACATTATCGCGCCCGACATTGCAAGACGGTGTCCCATGGGTTGAAAGCCATCTATGGCGTGAAGTTTGCGCGGTGTTCGACGATGTTGAACAGGCGACAACCACACTCAGCGTCGGCCAAGCTGCCGATGTAGACGAAGTTGCTGGGATTGATGAAGCGGCATTGGTTGTGGCTCAACAATTCGCTTCTACCACGATTGATGCGGCAACCGCTAAGCTCTACAATTGGCTTGTCACCGAGCACGGCGTGTATTGGCAGCATATTCATGCCGCGCGGCAAGTTGAGCAACATCGCGCCATGCGTCAACTTCATCATGATGAATATACCGGGCAGTTGACCGATATGCAGATCATCGACGAGGTGCGAGCGCGGCTCGGAAACACGCATATCTGGAGCGCGAGTCAATTCAACGAGTACGGTGCGTGCGGCTTTCGCTTTTTTGCCAAACGCCTGCTCAAGTTGGAAGAACTTGAAGAAATCGAAGACGGCATCGATGCTCGGCAACTTGGGACACTCAATCACGCTATTCTTGAGAAAACGTATCTTCATTTACGTGATGAAGGTATCGCAATCGCGCCGAATGCGGTTGAGAATGCTGTCGAAATTTTGCACGACGTGGCGCACGCCGAATTTGCAGACGCGCCGCAACGGATGCGTTTTCACGCCGCATTGTGGGAGCAAGAAAAAACGGTCATATTACGACAACTCATCAATCTTGTGCAACTTGACTTCTCTGAAGACAGCCCGGTCGTCACCCACTTTGGCGCTGCGCCACGCTATCCTTATGCTTTTGAAGCGCCGTTCGGCGTCGCGGGCGACAGCGACTTCGTGCTTGAGTTGGATGGTGAGCCGCTCCGCATCACTGGCTTCATCGACCGCATGGACAGAGTGGGCGATGCCGTCGTCGTCATCGATTATAAAACCGGCAGCACACGGATTCCAATCGAGGAGATGAAAACCGGGCGCAATTTCCAGATGATGCTGTATTTGCTCGCGGCGCAACACTTGATTGAACACGATACGAGCGCCAACGCGCCGACAACGATTGCCGGAGGCATGTTCTGGCACATCCGTTCAAACGACCCAAGCGGCGTTTTTAAGTTTGGCAAAGATGATGACGCGCTACGCATCGCGCAAGATTATGTCGCGCAATATATTCGTCGGGCGCGCGACGGCAATTTCGCTGTCGCACCGCCGAAACTCGAAGACGGCAAATGTACGCGCTATTGCGAATTTTATCGTTTGTGTCGCCTCAGCGTCACCAACCGCTATAAGTCGGCATCCGGCGTGGGAACATCATGAACCATACCTCTGAGCAAAAAGCCGCGATTGATACACACGACCGCAATCTGATTGTGGTTGCGGGCGCCGGGTCGGGCAAAACCCGCGTGTTGGTTGAACGTTACCTCGCCCTGCTGGAAGCGAATCCCGACTGGCCGCTCAATGCGTTGGTAGCGATCACCTTCACCCGCAAAGCCGCGCAAGAGATGCGCGACCGTGTGCGCAGTGGCCTACAAGAAAATTTACGCCGCGCACACAAAGCCAACGACGGCACAGTCGAACGTTGGACAACACTTCTGTCACAGATGAACACCGCCCGCATCGACACCATTCACGGCTTGTGTACGACGATACTCCGCGCCAATGCTGTCCACGCGAATCTCGACCCGGCATTTGAAGTGCTCGACGAAACCGAAGCGCAAATTTTGTTAGAAGCCGTCATCGATGATGTCTTTGAACGTCTTGCTTCGGCTGAAAGCCCCCACCCGGCTCTACAACTCATCACCGAATATGGTGGCAATGCCGTGCGCCGGGCGGTGTCAACCTACGCCAATATCGACGTGGGCGACATGCCGAATAATCTATTCGAACGGTGGCAACATGAATGGCGCGAGAACGCCGCCAACGTCGTCACCACATTGCGGCATGATGCAGCATTTGTCGAAGCGGCCAATTGGCAACCGCTTGTTGAATGGCCGACAAGCGATAAATTATATGCTTATTGGGAAAATGCACATCGGCATTTACCCGTTCTTTTTGAAGCAAACGATGCCGAAGCATGGCAAATCGCGCTTGACGCCCTCGCAGCGATCAAAATCAATGTCGGCACACAAAAAGCATGGGGCGGCAAAGAAGCCTTGGCCGCCTCAAAAGAAGCCTTGTACACATTGCGCGAGACGGCAAAAGCTGCACAGCAAGCTATCGGCCCTCAACCGGACGTATTAGATCAACGTGCGGCTGCGTTATTGCCGTTATGGTCTGTGCTGATACGCGATGTTCAAAATGCTTATCGCCTCGCTCGTGAACAGCGCAACGTCCTCGATTTTGACGATCTCGAAAACCGGACGCGCCAATTATTGAATGAATTTCCCCACGTTCGTGCGCGGTATCAAAATCAAGAATTCAAGCACTTGTTGGTTGACGAATTTCAGGACACCAATGCCGCACAGTGGGACATCATCCGCGCCCTTGCCGACCCGACTCATCCCGGAAGTTTGTTCGTCGTCGGCGACCCCAAGCAAAGTATCTACGCTTTTCGCGGGGCGGATGTGCGCGTCTTCGGCGATGTGCGTCGCGAAGTCGAACAATTGGACGGGCAAGCACTACCCCTGTCGCGTTCATTCCGGACGCATCAAGCGTTAGTCGCAGGCTTCAATCACATATTTAGTCGCATCCTCGTCCGCGATGAACACAGCCCCGTTAGCGATTATCAAATCACACTTGAGCATCAAATGGATGCACAACGCAAATCCGCGCCGGGTGATGAGCCGGCGTTGCATTTGCTGTTGGTCAATCGAAGTATGACCACCGCCGATGATGGCAAAAAACTGCCCGCAGAAGACCGTCGTCGCGAAGAAGGCTACCAACTCGCCGACTATCTGCATACGATGATTGAGCGCGGCGTGCCTATCTATGACAAAGACCAACGAGCAACACGACCGATAGAATACAGCGACATCGCAATCCTCTTTCAATCGATGTCGCACATCCACATCTACGAAGAAACCTTTGAAACAGCAGGGCTGCCCTTCGTCACCGTCGGCGGGCGCGGTTTTTACAGCAGGCAGGAAGTGTGGGATTTGTTGGCCCTGTTACAAGCACTCCACAATCCCGCAGACAATCTCTCGCTGGCAACTGCGCTGCGCTCACCGTTGTTCAACCTCAGCGATAACGCGCTGCTCGCCCTGCGCCTCAATCCTGAGATACCATTGTGGGACGCGCTTGATACGCCTCCGTATCTCCCGACAGCCGAAGTCAACCGTGTCAAATTTGCGCGAGATTGTTTGTATGAATTACGCGCCCTCTCCGGGCGGATAACGATTGCCGAATTACTGCATCTTGCGCTTGAAAAAACCGGCTATCTGGCAACATTGAGCGGCTTGCCGGATGGCGACAGACGACGCAGCAATGTCGAGAAATTGCTCGACAAAGCGCAGACAAGCGGCAAAGTCACGCTCGGTGCATTTTCACAATATCTCGCCGACCTCAGCGCCCGTGAAGCCCGCGAAAGCGAAGCGATGCCGGGTTTAGAAGGCCGTGTCACATTGATGACGGTTCATGCTAGCAAGGGATTGGAATTCCCACTTGTCGTCCTCATCGACGCCGATTGGAAGAAAGACAGCGGCGGCAGCACAGTTTTAATCCACGACCGGTATTTCGGCCTCGCGTGCAAAGTCTATGACAACGACGCCGGTGCGATGAGCAAACCATTCGTCTATGAACAGGCCGAACGATTAGAAAAATTGCGCGACGAAGCCGAGCGGCGGCGTCTGCTGTATGTCGCCGCGACACGCGCCCAAGACTATTTGATTGTCAGCGGGCAAGTCAAGATTGTGGACAAAGACAACACAATCACATCGAATGGCTGGCTGGCTTGGTTACTCGATGCACTCGACATCACAGAATTGACTCGCGCCCGCATCGATTATGATTGGGGCAGCGTTCGCCTGCACTATCTTGAAGACCCGGCTATTATCCGCGAACGCGACCGCCGACAATCACCGACACAATCGGCATGGGACACCGAAGTCATACAAAGCGGTCGTCCATTAGACGGATATGAGAGCACTCCCCCGCCTTTGATGCAAGATGTTATTATAGAGCAGACAACACGCGCCCGGCATTTGTCGGCGACTCAAATCGGTTATCTCGACAGCCCAGAAAGAC
This sequence comes from Chloroflexota bacterium, assembly GCA_003695675.1. GTDB lineage: Bacteria > Chloroflexota > Anaerolineae > Aggregatilineales > Phototrophicaceae. Next base: position 7,887 of record RFIA01000183.1, on the reverse strand, counting down.
AATATGCTCGGCGATTTCGACAAGAAGTCTTGCACGATGCTCCCGATGCTATTGAACCCATCTCGCATGAACCGCAACAAATTTCTGGTCGGCGATTGGGCGAAATTGTGCATCGTGCGCTGCGTTGGTGGCAATTCCCAACGCCAGACGACACCCTCGACGATTTGTTAGAAAGTTACGCATGGGAAGCGGGCATCGTCGGCATTGATGAACGCAGGGAGGCCGTCATCCAAGCGCAGCGCATGTTGAATAATTTTCAGCATAGTATAGTATACAAAATGTTACGCGACGCTCGGCAGGTCTTCCGCGAAATACCATTCATCTATCAAACAGACCGCCGCACCATTCACGGCATCATCGATGTACTCGTCCAAAAGGCGGACAACAGATGGGGCATTGTCGATTATAAAACAAGTTACGTACCGGGTGCGCATTCTGTAACCCAGAATGACAGCACTCAAAATGTGGTCGTACAACACGCCCGACGTTATCATTTGCAAATCGGCATTTATGCCGCGGCGGTCGGGCAATATTTAGCGCTCGATACCGATATGTTAGATGCGTGTATTCATTATCTCCGTTACAATCAAACTGTCATCATCGAAGCGACTGAATGGCAGCAGGGACTCGACAAGTTAGAAAATCGAATTGGTGAATTAACCGGCAGGGCATTATGATTCAACGATTTACAGCACAACTCCCGTCATGGGCTAGAACTGACCATCCATTTTTACGGTATGAACTCCTGCGGTCACGCGGTGACCAAGATAAGCGCAAACAATACACCCGTGCGCTCGTCACACTGTTGTTGTTGGGCTTTCTCTTCGGCGCCGGCTATTTGCTCGCGACGGATTTTCTGACCGACTCGCCCGGTCAAAATCTCACCGACAGCGTGATGTCAATCGTCTACTGGCCGCTTGTCGTCGTACAAGTCATCTTGCAAATCGGCGCCCTCGCGCTGACGTCGAACACCGTCAGCGAAGAGAAACGCCGTCAAACATGGGACAATCTGCGGGCGACACAAAGCGGCGCCGAGTTGACTCTGCGCACCCGTTGGGCATCAGTATTTTATCGGATGCGCGGCTTGATTGCGATTGTTCTCGTGCTGCGCATCGTCTTGATTCTAGGCATATTGCTTGACCTGACGGCCTTTCAAGGACGTTTTCTCGATTTACAATTGACCGGCCCCGAACCATCGGTACCGTTAGTTGTCGGCGCGTTGTTGCTCTCGTTCTTGATGACGGCTGCCCTGCTGTTACCCTTTTCGAGCATGGGCTTCGATGCAGCGATTGGTTTGCTCGTCTCCACATTTGTCGAACAACGCACATTCAGCATTTTATTGCAATTGTTATTGATCGCCCTGCGCATTGCGCTCGTCGCGGGGCTGCTTTTCACAGCGATGCAATTTGTCGACGGCGACCTCGACCTGAGCAATACCGCCGCATGGGTCCTCGTCGGTGCGTCAGCCGCCGTCGGTGATTGGGGTCTCGCGTTTCTCAATTTCACATTTTACGGCGAAATTTGGGCGACGATACCCTATGGCGTCTTTTATGGTTTAGCACTCCTCATATTCGCCATCGTACAAGCCGCATTGACCGATGCCGTCCTCAACCTCGCCGTTCGTCGCGCAGAAAATAAAGGATAATGTCGTTGTTTGTCAGCATGTCGGGTGCTGAAAAGCTGAGTACCTGACTGCTGACCGGCTCTTTGGCACAAATTGCGGCAATTGCGGCAATGGCACAGCCTGATTTTGTGCCAATCGTGCCAATCGGAAACGCTTATGACCATTATGGCCGTGACCGGATGGATGGGGGTCGGCCGCCACAACCAAACATTTGTTGCGGCAGTTGCAACAGAGCCGCTCGTAACTTCTATCTCAGTCCTCAGTCCTTTCTCACTCAGTCCTGAAAACAGCCTACCACAAAACGCACGCCCTGTGTTGACAAAAAGGCAAACTTTTTCGCAACATTTTTGAGGAGCGCGGCAAGCACGACGGTATACACCGCCTCACAGCGCTTGTGTCGAGATGATGAAGGCTGCCGTCGCCGGATTCGAGGCAAGCGGGACATCATGCACATTGCAGATACGCATCAAGCCTTGAATGTCGGGGTCGTGGGGATGTTTGTTGAGCGGGTCTACGAAGAAGAAGACGGCTTCGATTTGCCCCTCGGCGACCTGTGCGGCAATCTGTGCATCGCCACCGAGCGGGCCGCTCAACATGCGCTGCACCTCAAGGCCGACTTTCTCTTGCAGCATCTGCCCGGTCGTGTTGGTCGCCACGAGGTCATAGCGTTCGAGGACGGCTTTGTGCGCCATCGCGAAAGCGACCATATCAGCCTTTTTGCCATCGTGGGCGATGAGTGCGAGTGTTTTGCGGTTGTCTGTCATGGAAAATTATTCCCCTTTTGTAAGCGCAATCTGAACATGTGTATTGCACGGATGTCATGCGGTGTAGAGTATCGCATTTATCACCGCGTCATTTTGGAAGCCAACAAATATCGAAGCACGCGATATGGCAGCGAAATCCCCAATTTGAGATACATCTTCAGTGGATAATGCGAACCGGCGGCGACTGTTCGTCCGGTTTCAATCGCATGACGCAGCTCAGCGGCGCTCCGTCCTCGAAAACACGTCACGCCTTGTCCGATCACTTCGAGGATGTGTCCGTCACTGTTGCCAACCACCGGCATCTTGAGATCTGTCGCGATACGCCGAGCATACCTATTGGCGCCCGGAGTCAACACACCGGCATTATAAACTTCGATTGCATCGACACCGGCGTCGCGAATCAAGTGCGGCTTGTGAAAATATCGCGCCGCCGACGGCGCAACGAGCACAAATTCAAACGGATGGGCGAGAACAGCGATACCCCCTTGCGCATGAATCGCGGCGACGGTCTCTTCGAGCGGTAAGCCACCCGGTATCGGCTCATGTATCCACCACGCGAGCACGTGCCCACCGGCACTCGTGATTTCCATACCCGGCACAATATCGAAAGGGTACTCGTCGCGTTGTTCAAAAGCCCATAGACTCGCATCAAGCGTGTCGTGGTCGGTAATCGCGATGACGTCAAGATTGCCGCGTCGGGCAACATCATCAAGCACTTGTTGTGGCGTCGGCAAGCCATCGCTCGCGGTGGTGTGAATGTGCAAGTCGGCACGTCCGAGAGATTTCGATTTATCCACAATCTCATTCATATTGATTAGATCCTCTATTCAAAAACACGAAGCGACAAATCGCGTTGCGCAAAATTGCATTACCAAGTGATTTACCCAGCCCGATATATCGCATTGATGTACAATAATTCTATGCGCAAAAATCTCTTTGCTTTCATCCGCCGATATGGTCTACTTATTCCTTTGATGCTGTTGGCTTTCATTATCGGCGGAATCGTATTTCTCGCCGCGACGTTCAGCATTCAACGCGATTCGGTACGCCTCGTGGCGACGCAAATCGCAACCGCGCCGCCACCACTGCCGGGCACGCCCGTCGCGCAATTCGCACCGATAGACCCCGACATCGCCGCGTTTCTGCAATTTGGACAACCGAACTTCGGCGCGGCGACACTTGAAGCGCCGGGCATCGATATTCCGCCGCCGGGCGCGTATATTCCGCGCACCGGCAACATCCAATTTGAATTCATGCCGCCGACTCCCCTGCCGACACCGCTACCCTACCCGACATCGCCCCCATTGCCCACGCCGGAACCGTTTGTGCTTGAATTTACGCCGGTGCCGACCGTGCCGCCCCTCGCGCCGGACGGCTCACCGCGCACATTGCCCTACGCCGGTGAATCGTGTGCGCCCGCCGGTTTGCCGATTGACGGTCTCTTGACACAACGCTTTCATGCTTATCACATCGGCGTAGATCTCGGCGCACCGCTCGGCACCCCGATATTCGCGACGCATTCGGGGCAAGTCACATTCGCCGGATGGAGCGATCAAGGCTACGGTTTTTTAATTATCTTACAGAATGGCCCGTACATCACGTATTACGGGCATCAAACATCGTTCAATGTTTCGGTCAATCAATTTGTCGGCAAAGGGAGTCTCATCGGATGGGTTGGCAGCACCGGCAACAGCACCGGGCCACACGTCCATTACGAGACACGCATCAACGATGTACCGGTTGATCCATTGTCATTTGAACAACGCGGATACGGCACATGTTAGCTTTCGGCAATCGACTTTCGGCCTATAATACAAATACTATCGTATGCTATGGAGTCGTGCATGAGCATTAACCCTCAACAAAAACAACCGCGCTTTGTGTCGATGCGTTGGCGCTTAATCATGCCGGTCTTTGTGATTGTGTTGATTGTTGCGTCGGTTGGCGCGTATGTCTTGACAGACAATGTGAGCAGTGGCCTCGACATCTCGCAAGAAAATTTGTTGTTGCAAAGCAGCCGCGCCATCATCAACCGCAATGCGCAGCTTGCGACGCGCCACTTCCGCGAGGCGCAACGAGTCGCTTTCACCGAGGGCGTGCCGGAGGCCGTCTCAACCGAGCAGAATCCTCGGCTTGAATCATTGCTTGAAGGGCTTGCCCGCGCCGGTGAACTCGACAGCGTGATTGTGACCGACGCGCAAGGCGTTGAAGTCATGGGGTTGCTACGTGTCGGCCTCGCGCAAGATTACGCCATCAGTCAAGGGACATCGCTGGCGGACGATACCCTCGTTCGGTCGATTTTGCAAGACGGGCAAACGACGGCGGCGGGCTTTGTCCGCACGGCTGAGGGCATCTTGCTTTACACAGCCGTGCCGATTTCGCAAAATGACACGCCGGTCGGCGTCGCACTCGTCGGGCAACGACTCAACCGCATCCTCGAAGAATTAAAGGGCAGCAGCATCGCCGACGTCACGTTATACGGCGCGGAAGGGGCGTTGTTGCAAACGACATTCAATCTCGAAAATTCGCCAGAAAGTTTAGCACTGCCGCCGGAAATTTTCGATCAAGCATTGACGGCGCAAGATCAAATGCCGCTACAATCGCTCGTCATCGACGGGCAAAATTTGCAGGCGACTTATCAACCGTTCACGTATGGCGCGGCGACACTCGGTGTGATCGCCGCCATGATGCCGGACAACGTCCCCGCGACGACACAAGTCGAGCGGCAATTGACCGGACTCGTCGCGTCCGCGCTGGCTGCGAGTGTCGTCGTCATCGTCTTCGTCGGCGCGACGTTGGCGGTTGAGCGGGCGAATCGGGTGCGCAAAGTCGCCGAAGCGCTCGCTTCTGGCGACCGTAGCGCACGCACCGGCCTGAAGGCAAGCGATGAAATCGGCGCGGTCGGTCGAGCGCTCGACCGATACGCTGATGTGTCGCAACAACGCGAAGATGCGCTCCACACCACACTCCGTCGTCAACGGCGCGAGTATACGCATCTGATGAGCGTCTTCGAGTCGCTGCCGGACGGAGTCATCGTGCAAGATTTAGATGGCCGCGTTGTGTTGATGAACGAACGCGCCAAAACGTTGTTGGGGTCGCAGCGGGTATTCCGCAGCAGCAATCTGCACGAACTGACGGCGGTCGTTACCGACACACTCGGCGCGTCGATTGCGCCGGGACTATACGCACTCGGTGACCCGCAGCGCGTTGATCTCGATGAACGCATGTTGAGTGCGCAGGCGGCAGCCATTTTGTCGATGACGCGCAATCGAGTCGGCACGGTGATTGTGCTGCGAGACATCACCGAACAGGTGCAGCGCGAACGGGCGCAAGAAGCGTTGCTGCGACAACTCGAACAAAGCGTGCAAGAGCCGATAGCGCAAATTGCGCAGGCCGGTGCGCAATACGATCATCAGCCGGTGCAAGCCTTCGCGAATCAAATTGCCAAGCACAGCGTCGTCTTGCAAAAACTGATCGTCGAGATGCGCGAACTGACCGACATCAATCTGCGCAAACTCAAACAAGGGCAGCGTCCGATTTTGCTGGACACACTCGTGTGGAGCGTCGCCAACGATTGGCGACAGGTCGCGCTGGCGGCCAATCTCAACTTGCAAGTCATCATCGAAGCGCACGGTTTGTATGTGCTGGGCGATGAACGGCGTCTACGATGGGCAATCGGCAATCTCGTCGATAACGCCATCAAATACACCTTGCCGGGCGGGCAATTCTCGCTGGAAATTCGCGGCGAAACAGAGGACGGCTTCGCCGATTTGCGAATACGGGACACGGGCGTCGGCATCGCCAAAGAAGACCGCGAGCATATATTCACGCGCTTTTATCGCGGCAACCCCGTCACACCCGCCGGGCTGGCGATTCGCACGCCGGGCATGGGACAGGGCTTGACGGTCGCTAAGCAAATCATTGAGGCACACGGCGGCACGATTCGGGTGCAAACTAGACTCGGAGTCGGCACGGCGGTCTCATTCACCTTGCCGTTGACCTCCGGCGAGAGTATGGAACTCCCGCGCCTGCCGATTGAGACGGCGGACATGGATGGCGAGACCTATCGACTGGATTTTGACGAGCAGCAGCATACCGAGCGGTAAACCACCTCGATAATAAACCATCCCGATAAGATCAATAATGATGATGAAAAATGCACATATCTTGATGGTTGTTCAGGACATCTGTCGCAGAATCGCATGACACTTGACATTAGTTGCGGCTTTGCCTTTGCTCTATGCTTGCACCATTGATTTTGAGCAAACACACACCCACAAAAGGAGAACACTTGATGAGCAACGGTATAGATCGCAAAAAGTTCCTGCAACTTGGTGGCCTCGGTCTCGGATTGGGCGCAGTCGGCGCAGGATTGTCGGGCAATCGCCTCACGAATGTCAGCAGTGTGAGCCTTGCCTCGCCCCACGCTGCGACACTCCCCAACAACTTGCATCAAGAGGTGGACTGGCAACAAATTGACCGCGACCACGAAGCCAAAGTGCAAACCTTCATCGAGAATATTGGGCAAGACCCGGACTTTTGGCGCCAACCACTAGAATTCACAATGGATGGTGATACAAAAGTTTTTGAAATCACCTGTTCCGAAGTCATGTGGGAAACCGAACCGGGCAAAGTATTCGCGGCCTTCGCCTATAACGGACTCGTGCCCGGCCCTGAGATTCGCGTGACCGAAGGCGACAGTTTGCGTTTCATCGTTCATAATGAGATGAATCAAAGCACATCGATTCACTGGCATGGCGTCGATGTGCCGAATTCGCAGGACGGCGTACCGTTCGTCACACAACCGGTGATTGAACCGGGCGCGACCTTCACCTACGAATTCGTCGCGCCGAATCCGGGATCGCACATGTATCATGCCCATCACAATTCGTTAGAGCAAGTTGTCGGCGGTTTGCTCGGCGCATTCATTATCGAGCCGAAAGATAAGCGCAATGAGCCGGTTGTTGATGGCGAATTCACGATGATTTTGAACGACAGTTTTCTCGGCTTCACGATTAACGGCAAATCATTCCCCTATACGCAGCCACTGACGGCCAAAGTCGGTGAGCGTATCCGCATTCGTTACATGAACGAAGGCTTGATGATTCACCCGATGCACTTGCATGGGATGCCACAACGTGTCATCGCGAAAGACGGTTATTACCTCCCCGCGCCATATTTTGTCGACACCCTCAACATTGCGCCGGGCGAGCGTTATGATGTCATCGTCGAAGCGCGTGAGGCCGGTATCTGGGCCTTCCACTGCCATATCCTGACACACGTCGAAACCCGACAGGGACTCTTCGGCATGGTGACGCCGCTCATCATTGAGGAGTAACATAACATATCGTAGAAATATGGTAACTACTCAGCATGTAGGCACGAGTCGAGCAGGATAAAAAGAAATTGAACCGCAAAGAGCGAGAAGAAAAGCAATTCATTCGTTGCGTATCGCCATGTTGCCTCTTGACTCATGGGCAAAATCGATGTGTGTAGGGG
>RFIA01000021.1 GCA_003695675.1 Chloroflexota bacterium | reverse complement strand
CGGTCAACAACTCGCATAATGCCACCATGTCCGATCCGAGTAATCAGCGGCGCCTCAACGGAGCACCATTGATAGATAGGGGCAACCGGTGTGGCAACTTCTGCCCAAAATGGTAGCGTATGAGAGTCAGGAATTTCAGACGATGTGGTTTGGAGCATGGGTTGTAACGTGCGTCTTGGCACATAACCTTGTGGGATGTGATACCAATGTTCGGTTTGCCCGATGATTGGATGAACGCTGTCCGGCCATAATTGCTCAACCATGTCGCTCGTTTCACGCGGAAACGAATAGACCGACGTTGACTTGAAGGTACGTCCAGCAAGCAAGCCATCCTCAGCGACATTTGGCGGGGAAGTTGTCAGCAGATGTTCTGGCAAATAAGTTGACAACAACGCCACGCTGGAAAATTGTAGGAATTGACGACGGGTCATCGTGGAGATGTAAGTATCGCTCATGCAACAACCTGCACAATCGTTGAATGTAACGAGTCGGGTAGTTGTACACTACGGCCATCGTGCGCACGAACCGTAATGCGGTAATCGCCCGGCGTAGATGGCCGCCACACGATTTGCCATTGCGCCCAACCGTACTGCTCTTGATAAATGGATGGCACAGGCATCCAATCGCCGCCGTTGATGCTCAATTCGACCGCTTTGATTTTGTCAGCGCTATATGCAATGCCGGCTATCAACACCTCATCTTGAATAATTTGGCGATTGCGCGGCGTGCGAATAGCGGCATCTAATTGCAACAGGCTGTTCTCTGTCGGGGATTGTTGCTCCCAAGTGCTAGCGATTGGCTCGTCAGTAAGTTCGATGCGCCCAATCCATTTGGGCATCTTGTAACCATAATGATTGGGCACAGTTAGACGTAGCGGGAAACCGTGCTCCGGCAATAAGACTTCCCCGTTCATTTCATAGGCGAGCACCGCTTGACTTAAAGCATCAGTCGGCAAGCTCGTTATGTAACCATCTGCGCTATAAAATTGAGCATATTGGGGCGTTGAAGGGCTATTCATTTGGTCGAAGAGACGCCCAATCTGAATACCGCGCCAACGTGCATTACCAACAAATTTGCGTTGCGGATCGTTGCCTGCACAAGCAATCACACTGATGATTTCTTCAGCAGGAAGTTGGCGAAGCATTTCATAAGTGAATGTAACCGAGTTCGGGTAATTGCTGATTGTCAATGACCAGTGCGCCAAGTCAATAGATGGTATATGACGAATTTGCTGGTGGAAAAATCGAGATGAGGGCGTGTAATATTCTTGAGGTGCGGTTGTCTTTGCATGTTGTTGCTGCGGCTGGTCGGTAAAATTTCTCAAGAATGCTCGCCGTGAAAGGTGGTTGATAGGGTTCATCAATATTGTTTGTAATTTACCTCGTATTTTCAGCTATTGGTCTATATGGCATTCAAGACTGGTGTATACTAGCATTATCTTAGCATACTTGGTGGTGCTAGACACTTTATTTTGTCCATCTCCCTGTTAAATGGGGAAAATTATGTTTGGCTGAGTATCTTTATGACTGAGAAAAAAGAGTATCTGCGAGAGATCGAATTGTTTCAAGACCTGTCTGCCGAAGAAGTCGAAAATGTTGGCAAGCAGGCAAAGATGTCAACCTATCCGGCCAATCATATTTTTTACTCGCCCGGCGACGCAGGAGAGGTCTTGTTTATCCTCAAGAGAGGGCGTGTACAACTCTATCGCATTTCATTAGACGGACGAAAGCTCGTTATTGCAACGTTAGCTTCTGGTACGATTTTTGGGCAGATGGCTTTGGTTGGGCAGGGTCTACACGAGACATTTGCCGAAGCCATCGAGGAATGCGTCATTTGCTCAATGAGTAGAGACGAGGTCGAGCGTCTTTTGATCGAAAAACCACAAGTTACGTTACGCCTGCTTGATGCGTTGGGAAAACGGCTTCTGGCAGTTGAACATCAACTGGAAGATATGACATTCAAACGTATTCCCGCCCGCCTTGCTGGGTTACTCATCCGCCTTAATAAGGAAAATGATGCTAATGGTGTTTTGACGGGGTACACCCATCAATTTATTGCTGAAATGCTAGGTACATATCGAGAAACAACAACGCAAAATCTCAATTTATTTCAAGAGCAAAATTTGATCCGGTTAGGGCGAAAAACAATAGAAATTCTCGACGAAGTGGGATTAGAAAAAATTGCTAGCGAGAGTCAACCAGTAACACACGCAAAGCATGTTTAGCGACGACGTGACTCGGCTTTCGCTGCTTCGACACATTTCGCCCCCCCGTTGCCAACTGTCGTACCATGCCGTACACCTGCGGGAATGTCGATACGGTCGCCGGCGCGAAGTACGACACGTTGATTTTCATCCGGGAATGAAAGTTCCAAAGTGCCTTCAATCACATACAAGACTTTCTCATAACCGTGGCTACGAACAGCATAACGATGATTCGGCGTATTGACCCACATGTAGGGTCTCAAACCTTCTTTTCTCATCTGACGAGCGATGAGTGAGAACGTAGGGTGTTGCCCCCCTCGCCAACGTGTTAAGCGAATTAGGGCGTCATTGCCCGATTTAGTTGCCATAGTATTCCCCGCATGGATTAGTTTACATACCCGGACAATACTATACTCGTTTTCGCGATTTAATCCTTAAAGGAACATGAGAATATGTTGTTGGCAACGGATGTTGCCGAGATTTCTCGCACATGAGACAAGACGGCTCACCTTATTCGTGTATCAATAATTTTTCCATAATCCACGATGGTTCACGAACATGATGCAATTTACCTTGATGATCGCGATAATTCCATTCACCAGAATCGTGACGAAAAACACGATACCCAAGACGCTCATATAATCGACGGGCGGCATGATTATCCTTCGCGACAGCAATTGCAGCCCGGCGAAAACCGTGCTGCATGACGATCTGTTCTGCTTCCAGAATGAGATGGGTTCCAATGCCATATCCTCTGAGCATTTCCATAACCCGAAGAGAATAAAAATAGGCGCGTTGCACACCATCTTGATTGATACGATTTGAGCCATACAAATGAATAAAAATATGCCCAATAGGAAATCCTCTGCTGTCCGCAATTAATATCAGGCGACGGCCACGTTGCTGCTCGCGATAGGCGCGTCTGAACAAATTACGATAATGACGATATTGACCATACCACTCTAATTTGGGAATGTCCTCTTTATTCGCAATGCGTAGCGTAATCGACAATGTTGCCGTTAATGTACATTTCTCAAGAGCGCTCATCACATATTCTCTCCTTACTGATGAGCGAATCGAGCAATTTCTCTTCTTCTTCGTCTGTTTGAACAATGCCATCAAGACGGGCTGCTCGCAGCCGGTTGAGAATGTTGCCATAACAAGGGCCGGGTGGTAGCCCCATCTGTTTTAGTTTATATCCATTTGTCATCGGCTTAACATATTGCCACTCTGCGAGATATTGCCGCAAATTGCTTTTGGCAATCGTATCATCGATATAGTGCATTGCGATCACAATTGCCGTTGGGGAAAACCGACTTAATAACGACACGATTTGACTCGGCACTGTTTCCGCAGAATATAGAATGCGAGCATTTTGCGCCAATTGTGCTGCGTCAATCATCGAGCGAGTTGCCTGCTTGCCAAATATCAGACGTTCGCATAATTCAGGCAAATCCTCAATGGGTATATCCATTGCTATAATGTGCCAATAGAAATCTGTTTTTGTCATTTCTACGCCGTCTGGTAAATATGCTGTGATACGATTAAGATGTTGTGGCAATTGACGAATATGTTCTAATCCGATTGGGCTGATGACAAAAGCAGGATGAATAGCTTCCAAAATGCCGCGCTGTTGCAAGAGGTTTAAACCTTCGGCGGGGTTATTTTCTTGCAGCAATAAGTTCAGTTCGTTTCGCAAGCGTTCCCCCGTAATTCGGCGTAACATCGGCAATGATGATTGCATGAGTTCTAGAGTGCGTTCATCGATAGTGAAACCCAGACGATGTTCAAATCGCACTGCCCTCAGGATGCGTGTTGGGTCATCAACAAAGCTGAGGCTGTGCAGGACTCGAATGACTCCATCGGCCACATCTTGCAACCCGCCATAAAAGTCGAGAATGCGCCACATCGACGATTTGGGGCTGATTTGGATCGCTAAAGTATTGATTGTGAAATCTCGGCGATGTAAGTCCAGTTTGATTGAGCTGTTGTAAACCGTCGGTAAAGCGGTTGGATGCTCGTAAAATTCATTTCGGGCAGTTGCAAAATCAATATGATCCGGCAAATCGTCATCAACAATGCCTATCTTAATTGTGACTTCCTCGTCAATTTTCCATTTAGCGGTGCCAAATGGTTGATAGCTGTGTACTTCTCCTCCAAAGTGCTTCTGCAGTCGATTAACGAGATCGATAGCCCGTTGTTCGACAACAAAGTCAATATCCTGATTCGGTTTGTCTAATAGCAGATCGCGTACACTGCCGCCAACCATATAGACAGACAGATTTTCATCATTTGCAAAGTCCGCAATAATTTGGATGAGGGCCAGAACACCGCGTCCCAACACATTTTGCACCTGATCGACAGAAATGTTTTGCCGGATCGGTGCCATCTTAGGATGAGAGCGTGCCCAATAATTAATCAGGTCAGTACGAGTGACGATTCCGATAATTCTATTCTCTGTGTCAACGACAGGGATCTGCCCCCATCGACTCTCGACCATGGTGTGTTCTAGCTCAGAAATTGTGTCATCAGGTCGTAGCCAAACGTTGCCGCCACGCATGATCTCACGAATCGATAAATGCCCCAAATCGTGCTCAATGGCCCGGTCAGCATCGCGTAATGTGAGCAACCCAACAATCTGATTGTCGTCTATCACAGGGTATCCTTCATGCCCAATACGCCGCAATCGTCCGATGACATCAATAACGGTTTGGTTGGCCTCAACCACCTGTGGGTCAGGCGACATTAAATCACGGATCAAAATATCTGGTTGAATCTTTTGTGTGACAATATCCCACAACAATGTTTGTGTTTCATCAATTGTTTTGTCATAAATTGTTGCCGCAGCAGCGCGGTTATGCCCCCCACCACCGAATACACGGGCGATTTCGCTAACATCGATAGCATCATTTGTCGCGCGGGCAACGAGTAATAAATTAGAGGGCATTTGTACGAGAACGAATAATGCCGTTGAGTCCAGCATATCACGAAGGCGATGTGCCACACTACTAATTTCAGAAATGTGTTCGTCCACTGTAGCCTTTGCGATGACAATCGTGTGCCCGTCAATATTACGGCTTTCCGTTGCAGCGAGTAACTTTTCAAGCAAGGCTTTTTGTTGGTCGTTTAAGGCCGGGCTAAGATATTCACGAACCGTATCTAACACGGCGCCCTGCTTCAGCAACCATGCTGCCGCTTCAATATCACGAGGTGTTGTTGTGCCATACGTCAGTGAGCCGGTATCTTCATAAATACCAAGCGCAAGCAATGTTGCTTCAAGCGCAGTCAGGGAAATTTCTTTCCTGCTCAATTCTTCGGTGAGTAGGGTCGTAACGGCACCAGTTGTATCGCCGGTAAATGTCTGGTTAGATTGCAAGTTAATTTTGAGAGGGTGATGGTCGATAATATGGATGTCCACATTGGCTTTTAACCCATGTATTTTGGGCAAACGTTGTGTGTCCACCAAGATGACTCGCTCGATATTTTCTGCGCGAAAATCTCTTTGCTGGACAAAAGGCAAGCCGCTTTGATAAAGCGTCATGAAATCAGTGACATTGCGATTCAAACGAGTAGGTAATACTGGTCTTGCATCTGGATTGAGTTTGTGTGCTGCCAACATCGCCGCGACTGCATCAAAATCGCTATTGTCGTGTGTGAGGATCACTTTCACAATTGGTGTATCCGCCTATGCTTCATTGAGTAGCCATGAGCCATGTTGATTATTATACACGAATTGACAGGATGCTATCGTGTTGCAATCGGCCACCCACTAGGCGTAAAAGTGATATTCAGTTCTGGCACAGCCCAATAACTGATCGGAATTGCATATAAATCGATGATGTTTTCTGCACCAAATTGTGCCGCCCATTGGGCATGTGTATCCCGCGAATGCCATACGATAAGAATAGCATTAAAACGATTCAGAAAGACATCGGCGATGTCATCAGTCAAGATACGTTCTGTCTGCGCATTGATGCCAATCGACGCCAATTGTTCTTGGAGTTGGTCGATACCGGGTGCGTGGATATAACCCAATCGAAGCGAAAATCCATCGGGATAGCCATTATTTGCCATTTCATTGCGCAGCGTTGTCGTAGATACGTTTGTTGATGCGTTACTTTCGATACCGGGAATGTCGAGTTGGGAAGCAATCACTTCTGGTTGCAACGCATCGCGTAATGTTTGCGCCATTGCGGGATTGTCTAGCGGTGGGGTAGTCGCATTGAGAATCAAGGATATGCGCAAGGGTTCATCGGTGCGTGTAGCGCCGTCCTGCCTGCCCAAGGCGATGATAATGTCGTAGCGTAGTCCAAGATCATTGGGGTCAATGGCTTCAGTTAATTGTGTAACCTGACCGGAAGACTGAAACTGTTGAAGGTCGGCAACAAACCCTCTCGTATTGGTAGCAAAAGCGTAGCGTATCGGACTGTTGTTATTTGGGATTTGTGGTTCAACCGAAGGAGTGGGAATAACTTCGACTGGGAAGGGTGTCGCTTGCGGTGAACAAGCAACCAGCAAAAGCGTGCTCATACAAAGCAAAAAATATTTCACAAAGGGCGAACGCAACTGTTCGCCCTCAATACAATGTCTCATCGCCGTCTACAAACGGAATTATGTCGAACATAGCGGGAATGTACCGCAGCTATGCCGATAATACCAGATGAATATAGTAATTTATTCGCCCGAACCCGGTACGCCCCACACACGAACTGTGCCGTCAAGACTTGCAGTGGCGATGACGCGCTGGTCGGGGCTGAAGGCGACACTCACCACGTCAGCGCGATGTGCGTTCAAAAGAGCCAGTCGTTGTCCCGTTGTTGCGTCGAAGATTGCTACCCCGCCATCGCTACCAACAGCGGCAATCAGGCTGCTGTCTGGGCTAATGGCAAAACTTTCGACAAAACCAAAACCGGGATCTAAAATTCGCAACACTTGACCGGTCGTCGGATCAATGATTCGTATATCATTGCCGGGTGTCGTCACCCCATACGCACCATTCGTGGCAAACGCGAGTTGGGTAACATTGTGTGCTTCGGGGGCAATCGCACCTTCAAATGCAGGAATTTGCGCAAATTGTGTCGGTAGTGATGTATTCCACATCCACAAGATGCCATCACTATTGCCGAAACTGAGCACACTGCTATCAAGATTAAAAGCCACAACACGCATACTATCCGCGTGACCAATAGTCGTCGCTTGAAGGACGCCGCTGGAACTCAACAACGTCACACCACCGTTTGACGAGGAACCATTGGTTGCTGCGGCAATAAATTCACCATCAGGGCTGAACGCAAGCGCTAGAATATCTTGTTCTTCCATAGGGAAAATGCCTTGCTGCACACCGGTTGAGGCATTCCACAATCTGATAACTTCATCCTCGCCACCAGTCGCAATTGTGATGCCATCAGCCGCGAACGCAATCGCATTGACGTCATGCTCATGCCCCGTCAAAGTTTGCAAGAGTGTGCCTGTATTCAAATCCCAAACGCGAACCGTATCATCATCGCTCACACTGGCAAGCAATGTCCCATCACTATTCACTGCAATGGCATTGACATCGTTTTCGTGCCCAGCCAATGTTAAACCGAGTTCTCCATTTGCCGCGTTCCATGTTTTGACCGTTTCGTCTTGGCTTCCCGTGACGATGGTTGAGCCATCAGGTGTGAAGACAACGGCATTCACATCGCCATTGTGAGCTGCGATTTCGCCAATCAGCGCACCGTTAGAGACATTCCACAACCGAAGCATATCATCGCTGTAGCCAACTGCAAGTTGTGTTCCATCGGGGCTAAAAGCGAGCGCTCTCGGTCGAGCCGAGCCACCAATTGAAAGGATAGCAACTTGAGCATTACTCGCAATGTTCCAAATACGAATGAGTCGGTCGTCAGAAAATGCAAGCAATTGACCATCATTACTCATCGTGATAACACCTGCCGAATTTTCGCTTGCGATCAGTGTAGGGTCTGTCGTCGTGCCGAGATTATTTGCTGGATACAGCCAAATACCAAGTGTGGTGGCGACGGCAATCGTCGTGCCATCTGCCGAGTATGCTAAATCAAAGACCTCACCCCGTCCAAAACGCGCCAATTCTTGTAGGGAAGCTGCGTTGGTCGAGGTGATAATCGTGTCGTCTTGTTGTTCGGTCGTGCCATCTTCTTGTGCGAAGCCGATAAACACGCTATTAGCCAAAACCATCATAAAAACAAACAATATGAAAGCTGTTGTCCGCAATTTCATGTTCGTCTCCAATGATTGTAATTTATTTAATGATTACGAGTTTACCACCAAATCAAATCGTGTGCATCCTGATTAGTACATATTTCAGGCAATATCAAAACAATTAACCTCCTGTAATTCCTAACGAGAGGACAGTTTTGGGAGAAAGATTTGAAAAAGGTTCAGGGGCTATCTTTAGATGTGAACGAACAAAACAAGAAACCCCAATAAAGTAACCTTCGGCAAAAAGACGGAAAAGTGTAGAATAGGCGGATGCCAAAACAAATCGACTGCACTCTTCCAGAAAACGAAGCGTTTCATTGGAATGAAACATTGGCGCCTGTCATCCACAATACTTCATCACAAGACGTAAAGGAATACGAATGTACGACAATGATGCACGCGAGTTTTTGAATAAACCGTTGATTGCGCGGGTGAGTACGATTGATGCTGATGGTTATCCACATACTGTGCCGATATGGTTTGACGTAGATGGTAATGATATTATTTTCACGACTGAACGTGGTAGCGTGAAAGTCCGTAATGCACAGAATAATCCAAAAGGTTCAGTATCAATCGGTGGTGATCCGGGTGATGGTGGCGCTTATTTGATCCGCGGTGAATTTGTCGTTGAGGAAGATGCTGACCGTGCCGTCCTCAAGCGGATGACGTATCGCTACGAGTCGGGTGAACAAGCCGAAAAAGACTTCGTCGCATGGAAAGAACTCGATATGGTCACACTGCGCTTGAAGCCGACTCGAGTCATTAAGGTGTTTGAATAGTATTGAGGATGAGCAATGACCGATGATGTGAAGACAATCCCAATTACAATCGCAGATATTATTGCGATTGATGGTATTGATGAATATCGCGGTAAAGGGCGTGTGAAACCTCCTGAAAGTGGTTATTATCATCAAGCTCCCGATCTTGCCGTTGAGATTGTCTCACTTTCTGAGCGTGTCGGCATTGCCCGTCAGAAATTACGTGATTATTTCGCTTACGGCACGAAACAAGTCTGGCTGATATATGGCGGCGATAAAGAGATTGTTGTCCATCAAGCAGGTCAAAATCTAAATATTTACACTGTCAATGATATATTGCCGGGTGGCGATTTGTTGCCCGGATTTGAATTGTCTCTCGCCGAATTATTCGCGGAATGAAGCCGTTATTTCCCCATGCCAAAACGAACGGATATTCACACGATTATGGTGATTGGCTCTGGCCCGATTGTGATTGGGCAGGGCTGTGAATTTGATTATAGTGGTGTACAGGCGTGTAAGGCGCTGCGTGGTCAAGGGTATCGTATCGTGCTGGTCAACTCGAACCCGGCGACGATAATGACCGATCCCGAGTTCGCTGATGCAACCTACATCGAACCCCTGACGCCCGAAATTTGTGAGCGCATCATTGAAGCTGAATGTCCGGACGCCCTGCTGCCGACTGTCGGCGGGCAGACAGCGCTCAATCTCGCGTTGGCCTTGCAAGCGCAAGGTATCCTTGAAAAACACAACGTTGAACTCATTGGCGCGTCATTGGACAGCATTGAACTGGCCGAGGATCGACAGTTGTTCAAAGACGCGATGACGGAGATTGGCCTCAAAAGTCCGGCAAGTGAGGTCGTCGATTCGGTTGAGGATGCGTTGCGTGCGGTGGAATATTTGCAATACCCGGTTTTGATTCGACCGTCATTCACACTCGGCGGGGCGGGCGGCGGTGTCGCGCATGACGAGACCGAATTGCGCGAAGTGGTTGAGCGCGGTATCCAACAAAGTCCGATTGGCGAAGTCTTGGTTGACCGCAGTTTGCTTGGCTGGAAAGAGTACGAACTCGAAGTGATGCGGGACTCGGTCGGCAATTTTGTCGTTGTGTGTTCGATTGAGAATATCGACCCGATGGGCGTACATACCGGCGACAGCATCACGGTTGCACCGGCACAAACATTGACCGACAAAGAGTATCAACGCTTGCGTAATATGGCGAAAGCCGTACTCGACCGTGTGGGTTTGGCGACGGGGGGGGCGAATGTGCAATTTGCGATTAATCCTGATGATGGCGATGTGTATGTCATCGAGATGAATCCGCGTGTATCGCGGTCGTCGGCATTGGCAAGCAAGGCGACAGGCTTCCCGATTGCGAAAATTGCAGCGTTATTGGCGGTCGGCTTTTCGCTAGACGAAATCCCGAACGACATCACACGCGAGACTCCCGCGAGTTTTGAACCATCGCTGGATTATGTCGTCGTCAAGATTCCGCGTTGGGATTTTCAGAAATTTGTCGGTATTGAACAGATACTCGGCCCACAGATGAAAGCTGTTGGCGAGGTGATGGCGATAGGCCGTACATTTCCCGAAGCGTTGCAGAAAGGGATACGGTCGCTCGATATTGGCGTGATAGGTTTTGGGGGGCGACTCGAAGACGCACCGCCCTCGGCGTTGCGTGTGCCGACGGCGCAGCGTTTGTTTCAAGTCGCGAGTGCCTTGAATGGCGGTGCATCACTGCATGATGTCACGAGTACGACCGGATTTGATGCGTGGTTCGTGCAGCAAATGGTTGATATCATGCGTATTCAAGAAACGATTGTCACCAAAGAATTGACCCTCACTCAATTGGATGCGGCGGATTTTATCACGCTCAAGCAACACGGCTTTGGCGATGCGCATCTAGCCGCGTTGCTGAATGTGCCTGAGGCTGCGGTGCGGTCACGTCGTGATACGCTGGCGGTGCGGGCGAATTATTATCGTGTCGATACCTGCGCGGCGGAGTTTGAGGCGTATACGCCGTATCTCTATTCGACGTATGAAGAAGATGATGAGGCCGAGCCGACCGATAATCCCAAAGTGATGATTCTCGGGGGCGGGCCGAATCGCATCGGGCAGGGGATTGAATTTGATTATTGTTGTGTTCATGCGTGTTATGCGCTCAAAGACTTGGGCTATGAAACGATCATGGTCAATTGTAATCCCGAAACCGTCAGCACCGATTATGACACAGCAGACCGTTTGTACTTTGAGCCACTGACGGTTGAGGATGTACTTAATATCATCGAGAAAGAGCGACCCGATGGCGTGCTCGTACAATTCGGCGGACAGACGCCGTTGAATATTGCGCGTGGTCTCGCTGAAGCCGGTGCGCCGATATGGGGGACTTCAGTCGAGACGATTGATCTCGCCGAAGACCGCGAACGTTTTGGCGAACTCGTCCGCGAACTCGATATTCCACAGCCGGACGGTACGACGGCACTCTCGCGTGATGAAGCGCTTGAGGCGGCGTCTCGCGTCGGTTACCCGGTGCTTGTTCGACCGAGTTATGTACTCGGTGGACGTGGCATGACGATTGCGTTTGATGCAGATATGCTGGCAGCGTGGATCGATGAACACATCGAATGGCATGGCAGCCCGGTGCTCATCGATCAATTTTTGGACGATGCCTTTGAGGTTGATGTTGATGCGCTGTGTGACGGCGAACACGTCACCATCGGCGGTATCATGCAGCATATTGAAGAAGCCGGTGTCCACAGTGGCGACTCGGCTTGTGTGTTGCCGCCGTATCGCATCAGTTATTATTATCTCGACATCATTCGTGAATACACCCAACGTATCGGCAAAGCGCTCGGTGTGAAGGGCTTGTTCAATATTCAATTCGCTGTCAAAGATGATGTGGTCTATGTGCTCGAAGTCAACCCACGTGCAAGTCGTACAGTGCCCTTCATCAGCAAAGCAGTCGGGCATCCGTTGGCGCAATATGCGGCACAGATTGCGGCGGGGCGAACATTGGCCGAAATTGGCTTCATTGAAGAACCGGCGGTCGATGGTTTTTTCGTCAAAGAGGCCGTGCTGCCATTTCAAAAATTTCCCGGTGTCGATGCCCGTCTCGGCCCTGAGATGCGCTCGACCGGCGAGGTGATGGGTCATGCGTCGAGCTTCGGTCATGCTTTTGCCAAAGCACAATTCGCCGCAAATCATCGCCTGCCACAAGAAGGCACCGTCTTCATCAGTGTCAATCCGTATGATCGCGGCGCGGTCGGCAAAATTGCCGGCGATTTCCATAAGCTCGGTTTTAGGCTTGTTGCTACATCAGGAACGGCCGATTGGTTAAAGACGCTTGGTCTGCCGGTTGATGTCATCAACAAAGTCAGCGAGGGGGCGCCACACATCGTTGATGCGATTCATGCAGGCGAAATCGACTTGATTATCAACACGCCGCGCGGTGGGCAAGCACATTATGATGGTTCGTTGATACGCGGCACGGCCTATATGTATGGCGTCCCGATTGTCACAACGATGAGCGCCGCCTCAGCCACGGTGCAGGCGATCAAATCACTACGACAGAAGCCGCTCAAAGTGCGCAGTTTGCAGGCGCATCATGATGTACAAACATGAGACGGGTTGGCTGTCATGATCTCACAAGATGTGTGTTAGCCTTTATTGTTG
>RFIA01000182.1 GCA_003695675.1 Chloroflexota bacterium | reverse complement strand
GAGAACACGAACAGCAACGGGTCGGTGGGGGCGCGGTAACGGGTGGCGGGGTGAAATGTCAGATAAACGATTGTCATCGCCAATTGCACGAACCACAACAACGAAACGCTTTTGCGTTCGCGCCACGTCAACCCCACGCCGACTATGCCGAGCAAAAACAAGCCGCCAAAATAAAAGCGATGCACCATGCGACCGATGCGGTCGAACAACGGTTGTGAGTAGGCCAGCACGGGGTCGTTATCCGGCAGACCGGTCAGGCTGAGCGACCCGTCGTCGCCTTCTTCGACAATCGGGTTGCCTTCGTAATCAAGGCGCGGCAGTTCGCCATCGACCGGGTTGAGGCGCGGCGTGACATCGATGCTCCAATAAACCAAGAACTTCGTCCACAACAATTCGGGGATTTTGTCGGGATTGTTGGCGAGGAATTCAAACGCTAAGCGAAAGCGTTCGGCATCGGCTTCGCGACTCGTGCGGTCGAAGCCGGTCGGCAACAGCGGCGCCGTCCACTGCACGTCATATCCGGCGCGGAAGTAACGCACGGTGAATTCGCTGTTGCCTTGCCAAAAATTGGCGCCCGATGTCGTCGTCATCGGCACGAAGGCGTCGAAGACGTGGTAATTGCGCACGATCCACGGCACGAGCAGCAAAGCGCCGATGAGCGCGACCGGCGCAAGCCGCAAGACCGTTTGCCGCAGACTGAGCTTGAAGATGAACCACACCGCAACCAACACCGCAAACGGGGCCAATATCGGTCGCGTCAAAGTCGATGCGCCGAGGATGAGGCCGCCGAGGATCGCTAAGCCCCACGTCTTGCGGTCGAGCGCTTCGCGTTCGCGCAGCAGAATCATCACGAGGATGAAGGCGTACATGCCGGTCATGAAGAACGGCGTGTCGATGAGCGTCAGATTTTGGAAGACGAGATACGGATAGAGCGCGTAGAATAATCCAGCCAATGCGCCGACCCACTCGCCATAAGGCATCAGGCGCTTGCCGATGTGGAATAAAAATGCAATCGAGAGCGCATCCAACAGAATGTGAAACAGACCAACTTGCAAATGCCCACGCCCGAAGAGACCATAAACACCGGCCAGCGCATAACTATACAATGGCGGAATTTGCGCATCAGGCACGCCCGGTTCAAGGCCGTAGACGCCCGTGTCTAGCAGATTCGTCGCATAGCGGTCGTAAGCATCGGAGCCATGAATCGCGCCGGTGTCTTCAAAGGCGAAGATCGACGGAAAAGCCAACAAAATCGCCAAGCGGACGGCGACACTCACCGCGACGATGAGCGCAAGTTTATGCGCGAGCACCCGTTGCAGCATCACAATAAATCCCGAATAGATTATCGTATTCGTATCATTATAACGTTAGTTTGGGATGACAGGTATACCCGCGAGGAGGGTGCAGTAATCAATCATCGCTGTCGGCATAAAGGGCGAGGCGGTACGCCACCACTTCATCCAACCGATTCTTGATGATCTCGAAGCTGGTTTCGTATGCACGGCGGTTCGGGTTGAAAGCCGGATGTAGCCGGACGAGGCAAGATGTGTCTTGGGTTTGTGGATAGGCTTCGGCACAAGCACGTGCTTCCGGTGGAATGGGTAATGCGGGATTCAAACTCTCGAGTGTTGAATAAAAAAACACACTCGCCAAGACAACAAGAACGACCAGATTCGCGTATTTGAGAAGCGGGGCCGGGTTGTCGGAACGATGCCAAACCGTTCGCAAAGTCAAAGCGATAAGGGCGACGACAGCGACCCAAAATAAGGTGTTCAGTGTCAAATAGCGGGAGGCAATGGCGCCGTCAATGCCAAACACGCTCATACGATTGACACCTGCTACGGCGCCAGACAAAACGACGAATAGAGCTAACAACCCCCATGACGCCAATTCGTCCCACCCGCGTCCAACACGCTTGAGATACAATAGGTTGATACACACCACACACACGCCGAGTATGCCCAAAATGAAGGCAACAACAACCCGCGTTTCCGCGATCATGGCGCGATTCGTCAGTGGGCTACCTACAAAAACGATGACCCAGCCGAGAATCGAAACGGGGTTGAATGTCGTCGCTGTGATATTGCCGGGACGAAATAGGTAGCCGTTGAAGTAAACGGCCAAACTGGCCCCCATCATCAACACCCAGAAAAGATAATATCGCCATTGCCGATAACCAAACAACCATATCGCCACCAGCAAGACCAACCATGTAAGCAATCCGTTGGCGAACGAAAAGGTTGCGCATAGGGCGAAGATTCCCGCCAGCAATAACGGTCGCATACCGGGATTGAAAGACACTATCGTCGACAACATCAGAACAAAAAACAAATTGGAGAAGAAGTAGACACTCTGTATCGCCCACAACCAATTCACATGCGGCATTAATGAGAACACAAGCCAAGAAAATGGCAAGATCATCACCCACGTAAATTGAGGGTCTACACAATGATAGAGGCCTATCAATACGATCAACGTCATGCCCGCCAAAAGCATATTAAAGTACATTTCAGCTTTGAGATTCCAATCCAACAATTGTGTTGAAATGGCGGTGATAACATGAGAGAAAAAGGTGCGGCTGTCGTTGTATTGTCGAAGAAGATCGCCGAATGAAAGATCGCCTTGTGCGGTGTTGATCGCAAT
>RFIA01000020.1 GCA_003695675.1 Chloroflexota bacterium | reverse complement strand
CTGCATGATTATTACGATCCTCCTTAGGGGATTATACCTATTAATTCTAAGGGTGCAACAAATAACTGTAGTAACATTTTGAGAAAGTAATGACACTCTTTATTTTTCCATCCTCTTTCACAAAAAAGTGGTTCCAAAATTGTTATTAAAGTATTCTTTGCCGAATCCCTCTAAAATCTACCACGCGAAATCTACCATCTGGTAGACGACACTCTACCACAGCGCCGCATACCATGAGTTCATCAGCAAAGGACATTTGGAGAGGTGAACTCAACATGGCTAAGCAACAGCAATTTCGTGACAAGTATGGCCCGTGGGCGCTTGTGACCGGCGCCTCCGCCGGTATCGGTGAGGAATTCGCCTATCAAATCGCGGCGGCGGGTCTCAATCTCGTCTTAGTCGCACGCCGCGCTGGCAAACTGTCGCAATTGGCGGACACCATCTCGCGCACCTACGGCGTCGAAGTTCGCATCGTCCCGGCAGACCTGTCGCAACCAAATTTCATGGATAGCATCCGCCCCGTGATTGCCGACATCGAAATCGGTTTGCTCGTCAACAATGCCGGTGTCTATGGCATCGGTGAATTTCTCGACAATCCACTCGAACGTGAATTAACGATACTCAATGTCAACACTCGCGCCCCGTTGATTCTGTCGTATGAAATCGGGCAACAGATGCGGGCGCGTGGTCGCGGCGGTATCATCATCGTGGCATCGACCGGCGCGTATCAAGGCGTGCCGTACATTGCCAATTATGCCGGGACAAAAGCGTATGATCTCATCTTCGCGGAAGGTCTATGGTATGAGATGAAGCAATACGGCGTCGATGTGCTCGGTTTCTCGCCCGGCGGCACACGCACCGAAGGTTACGACCGCATGGCCGCGCAAACCGGCGCGGGCAAACTCCCGGCGGGCGATCCGGTCGGCCCGGTGGTGACATCCGCCTTGAATGCGCTTGGCAAAAAACCATCGGCGATACCGGGCGCGAAGAATAACATCATGACCTTCGTCATGACACGCTTGATGCCGCGTAAAGTCGCCACGACGATGTTCGGCAGCATGATTGGCCGCGCTGCCAAAGCACTCAAGACCGCACAGGCGACACAGTAACCACGTCGAAACATTGTAGGGGCACAGCGTGCTGTGCCCTATGCGCAACCACACAAAAGAAAGGATCAAACCCATGTCCCGTGATCGTATCGGTCTCATTTTTGAACCCACACAACGACATATCCGCGTCGAGTTCAACGGCGAAATCGTCGCCGACAGCAAACGCGCGATGCTGCTGCGCGAGTCGCGTTATGAATTGCATTATCTCTTCCCGGTCGAAGATGTGCGGCAAGATTTTCTCGTCGAAAGCGACCACGTCACACATTCAGCGTACAAAGGCGACCGCAAACATTGGCATGTCAAAGTCGGTTATGACGATGCTGAAAACGCCGCCTTCCAATACGCCGAAGTCAAAAATGACCGCCCTGACCTAACCGGATACATCGGCTTCGAGTGGGATGCCATGGATGCGTGGTACGAAGAAGACGAACAGGTCTTCCTGCATCCGCGTGACCCCTATCATCGTGTCGATACGCTTCGCAGTTCACGTCACATCCGTGTTGAAATCGATGGCGTCACCATCGCCGAAACGCGCAATCCGATACTATTGTTCGAGACGGGCATCCCGGTGCGTTATTACATCCCCGAAGAGGATGTGCAAATGGATTTGCTCACACCGACCGAGCTGAACACGCATTGCCCCTACAAAGGCGACGCTTCGTATTGGACAGCGACGGTCAATGGCGAAACACACGAAAATATTGTCTGGAGCTACAAGCACCCCTTCGACGAAATTCCGAAGATCAAGGGGTTGCTCTCGTTTTATAACGAGAAGGTCAACATCTACGTAGACGGCGAACTCGAAGAACGCCCGAACACCGTCTTCGCCTAAACTCGTAGACTTCCCGATAAAATCGAATACGTTAAAACAGATGCGCATCCGTCTTTTGTGGCTTGCCACCGATGCTCGCCTGCAAGGTCTTCTGCACGAGCGATAACTTTTGCAGACGCTCCGCCACCGCAGCGACATAATGTGGTAACGTCAACACATGAACATTGAAGCCGGTGTTAATCGTGAAGTAGGCTTCGATGTTGTCTTGGCGCATCTGCTGCACAGCAAGCATGACTTCAACCGTGCCCGGATACCACGCGATGAGCGGCGGTTGACTCGTGAGCAATATCGTGTGAAATTCGAGCGCCTCAGCTTCGACAAGCTCGCCGAATGATGTGAAGTCTCGCGCCGCAATCGCTCGCTTCATCGTCGCAATTTTATCGCCGATGTGTGCTTGCCGCGTCGTATAAAAGGGACTCGATTGCGCCGTTTGATGCCCTTCGGTCGATGACACGCGCTTCATGCCCTCATCGACCACAGCGACCACATCATGAATCGCCCAATGGTCGGCGGGGAATATCGTCTCGGCATACGAAGTGCCCGACGAATCACCGGCGTGCCACTCGACAAATCCACCGCAGACACACCGGCAGGCCGTCCCCGATGCTTGCCGTGCGAGGATGCTGAGTTCGCGTTCCGTCAAGTTGAGATCGAGTGCGTCGGCTGCGGCGCACGTCAACGCGGCGAATCCTGAACCCGAACTCGACAATCCCGTCCCTTTTGGAAAGCTGTTGACAGACTCAACTTGCGCATACCACGCTACCCCGGCGATTTCCCGAATACGGTCGAGCTGCCGGGTGACTCGCTGCGCTTCGACGGCACGCGCTTCGCCCGCGATGCGTACACGATCTTGCGCGAGATCATTGCGGAATTCGACCGTCGTCACAGTTTCGAGACCGTCTAAAATCATCGATATGCTGTTATTTTCGGGCAAGCGTAATTTTTCGTCGCGTTTGCCCCAATATTTGATTAGCGCAACATCCGTCGATGCGCGATATGTGCTTTTCTTCAATCGATGTGTCCTTGTGTCAGGTTATCAGCGTGTCAGGTGCTGAGAAGCTGACTACCTAGCCACCTAATAGCTGACATGCTTTTGTTGCGGCAGTTGCGGCAGTTGCGGCAGTGATAAATCGTGTTTCACTGCAACAAAATGTGATGCGTTAGCTGAGGGTTCAAACCCTCAGCTCATATTTGATGATAAGCTCACTAAAGGCGTTTGCTTAGATGCACTTCAACAGCCCCTTCAGTGGGCTTCTAAGAGCGCTAGCGACGGGTTTCAACCCGGTGTGTTGATCAGTGGGTTTGGTATTCCGGTAGCCGGATGTTTGAACATTTGGTGGCACTTTTCACTTTTTCCTTTCCACTTTTCACGCCACAAGAATCCTATCACAAAAGCCGCGCCCTGTGTTGACAAAAAGGCAAACTTTTTCGCAACGTTTTGCTCATGGCAACGGCCATGCCGAGGATGAGGCCACCCGTCGTCGGCATGACGCGCAGTTTTTTCTAGGCAGCACGATGATGCAATAATCATTAAGAATATAAGAAAATCCTGTTAGCCTCTTTGCAATTATTCATTGTAATTGTATAATAACCCAACATTCTAAAATATTTATGAGGTTTGAGAATGACGAGGCAAAAATTTCTTGAAGCAAAACGTTTGATCGAAGATGGTCACTATGATGAAGCCCGCCGCATTTTGCAGACAATTGACCACCCAAAAGCGTTTGAGTGGCTCAAACGAATCGACGCTTTAGAAAGCCGTGCGGCAAACACGACGACCGTGGGGGATTTAATAAACAATCCCTCATCTGACAGAGCTATCGAAACCAGCGAGATTGAACCGCCCCGCAAAAAACGCAAAAACTATCCGATAACCACGCCTGAAAAACCAAAACGCTCGCCAACTCGCTCACCTAGCGGCAACGTTCCGGCTGCGCATGTTACTACAAACGTCACTACAAATGTCATCGTAACCAGCCAATCGCGTGGTGGGCCGGGGTGTTTGGTGCAGGGAATTTGGTTTATCTTCATTGGTTGGTGGTTGGGGCAAATCTGGATTGGACTTTCCTATCTCGCCATCATCACGGTCATTGGTATCCCACTTGGCGTTATCATGATAAATATGCTTCCAAAAATTATGACCTTGCAGGAGGCGAAAAAAGAAGTCCGAATGGAGGTAAGAGATCATACAACAATTATTCAAACCAATGTAGACCAACAACAAATCAACATTTTTGTGCGAGCGATTTATCTTTTGTTGATCGGCTGGTGGCTAACGGCAATCTGGCTTGAGATCGCCTATTTAATGACACTTACAGTTCTTTTGTTGCCGATAGGTTTTTGGATGTTTAATCAAGCACCGGCTATATTGAGTTTGCGTCGGCAGTAAATCGTGCCACCACTCAGGAGATAAATTGACAAAACGAAAACCGTGTTTCTCATCGTTGAAGTTGGCATGGCACTCTCGCGAATTCATGACCTTTTCACAGACATGAAGGGATAGATTGTGGTATCGTGATGAGGCGTAACACACTTTTTGCGAGGAGTATTCACTTGCCAGTCAATTTCTATCAATTCGATAACGAACCGATTGTCGTCGCCGAAGGGCGGGGGCATGTCACCGTTGAAGAGATGGTCGATGTTTTCAGAAAAACAGCAGCAATTGCGCAAACCATTGATGGCCCGGTGTATCGCATCACAGATACACGTTATGGCGATACGAGTTTCATCGAGTTATTCCAGATGATGATCGAAGCGAGCAAAAAAGCGCCCGGTTCGACCATTGACCCGCGCATTCGTCCGATATTGCTCGGCACAAGCGCGATGGTCAAACTCGCGGCGGAATTGGTACAAAAAGAGCAATTCGCCAATCTCTCGCTGCCCTTGTTCCGCGAGATGGACGACGCGCTCACCTACATTCGCAACGACCTTGCTAAAATAAAAAATGCCTGACACGCCTCATGCCAACGGAAAGGCGAGGCAGGTCGTCGTCCCGTGCGCATACAACTTGCCATCGGCGTCGATGAGTTTGCCCGCCGCCGTCAAGACACGTTTGCCGGTGTGAAGCGCTTCGCCTTCCGCCCGCAGCGTCCCCGTAGCGACGGTAATCGCCCGCACAAGATTGATCTTTAATTCGAGCGTCGTGAACCCGATGCCCTGTGGCAACGTCGTGTGACAAGCGCAGGCCATCGCCGAGTCGAGCAAAGTGCTCGCGAAACCGCCGTGTACGACTCCGAGCGGATTGTAATGAAATTCACCCGGCTCACCGATAAAGACGGCCTTACCCGGTTCGGCTTCGGCCAGATAAAAATTGAGCGCATACGCCATCGGCGGTTGTGGTAAATCACCGGCGATGATGGCGTGCAAAAATTCGAGACCACTCATGTTCGGCAATTGCTCGACCGACGACGCAGTGCTCTGCCATGTAAATGTGCGTTCACGCGCCGGGGGTTGCTGTGGATTGTCCATCGGGTTCAACTTCCTCTGTTGCCTGTCTCTCACTACGGATAATCTGCTGGAAAATCACATCAAGCTTAAATGCACCATCGACGAGGTTGTCTAACACCTGTTCGGCCCGGCTGACATCTTGGGGCGTGACGGGGGTATCGTCGCGCACGATGACAAAAATCGGCATCGGTTCGCCGCGCCCGATTTCGACAATTACAGCATCCGCCGTCTCGAACACATCACGCAATTCGTCCGCAATCGCCTGTTGATTGGCGACCGCTTGACCGCTCAGATTCAGCAGTGTGACCACAAAGATAACCGCGAACACCACGACGAGTATCAACGATGTATACAACCGTGAGCGCGATTTCTCGACGAGCTGTGGGCGCATCCCCAACCAAAAGAAGACCGCCCATCCCGCCATGCTGATGAAGATCGTGTTGGCGAGAAACAATAACGCCGCGCCCGTGGCGAGTTCGGCGTCGCGCAGGGCGATGCCGAGACCAATCGTCACGACCGGGGGCATCAAGGCCGCGGCGATGGCAACACCGGCCAACGCCGCCGGAATGTCTTTGCGTGCAGTCGCATAAGCGCCCGCTAGGCCAGAAACAAACGCGACACCGGCGTCCAACAATGAGGGACTGCCGCGTGCCAACATTTCAGCCGTCGGCTCCGAAGATGGGATGATGCGACCGGCGACGATGGCGATCAATAACGCGAGAAAAATGCCTTCAATGGCAGACAACACCGACCGTTGTATCAAACGAAAACGTCCGGTCGTCAAACCGATGGCGAATCCAATGAGCGGTTGCATCAACGGGGCGATGAGCATCGCGCCGATGATGACGGCGGCGCTGTTTTGCAGCAAGCCGAAGCCCGCGAGAAATGCCGAGAGGACAATCAACACATAATAATCCAGATGTGACGCGGCCATCTCTTCGGCTTGCCGCACGAGTTCACTTTGCTCGACGGCGGTCAAGGTCGGGCGGAAGAAACCAAAGCGGCGTCGCAGGCGCTCACTCACGCTGAAATATTCGGCAGAACGCGCCGTCAAAATCACCGGGCCGGGGGCGCGGTTGAGCAAGTCTCGCGCGAAGTCACCGAACAACCAACGCTCAAGTTGTGAACCGCGCGAGAACCCGATGATGAGCAGATCGTCGTCGGTCAAGCGCGTCAGCAAGCCGCTCGCGATGTTATTGGCGGTGATGACAGTCCGTTTGCAGAAGTTTGCGCCGGGGACCTCGGCCAACGTCTGTTCGATACGAGCCGCGCCTTGATAATATGACCGGCCATAACTTTGCACCGCCATCGCTTCAATCGTCGCGCCTTGATGCCCGGCCAACACGATCCCGATATGCGCGGCGACTCGTGACGGTTGGCTGCCATTCGCCCAGACGACGACTCGTTCAAAGTCCAACTTTTTCGCGGCGCGGTATATAAGCACATCACATGGCGCGGTCGCGACGACATTCTCGACGACAGGGCCGAGCACGACCTGTCCGTGTTCCGGTTGTCGCAGGCCGATGACGAGCAAATCGGCGGCTTCTTCGCGCGTGACATCGAGGATGCCGCGAGCGATGCTCGTCGCATTATGCACGCGCAGTTCGACGTGCGGGGTTTGCTCTTGGAATGTTTCGATGATGGGTTTGAGCGCGGCAATCGATTTTTCGCTGGTTTCGGAGTCGCCAAGACTGATGATGAGCGCGATGACGAGTCCTTCTTCCGGGTGGCAGACAGCAGTCGCAATTTTGAGCAGCGCGGGTGCGGTGGCCGGGTTGGCAATCGGCACGATGACTTCACGCGCATATTGGTCGAGATGATTATTGTCGGGCACGATGTACCTTTTGTCGTGGGTGAGGCGTGTCGTTTACAGCTTACGAGAGACTCGATGTTGTGTCAATTTATAACTACTCAGGACACAATGACCAGCTTGAGTAAAAAAAACGAACTGGTACAATAGGCGTACTTATTCGAACCATTGTGGTCAACATATAGGCAGCTGATGGCATCCAAATTTCTCAGTTTTGATTATTGGGCTTCGCGCACACAACCGTCTGAAAACACGCTGCTACTGGGTCTTGCTGTCAGTGTCGGGTTGACGAGTGGTATTGGGGTTTGGTTGTTCCGCCAGACGTTCGAGACGCTTGAGGGTTTCATCAACGAAACGCTCATCCCCGACTTTATGCAGGACGTGTTCGGCGTCTTCAGCATCGTGGTGATCCTCGCGTTGGCTGGCCTCATCGTTGGCTGGATGATGCAGCGCTTCGTCGGGCATGAACGGCATCATGGCGTCGCGGGGATTATGGAAGCGGTCGCGTTGGCGGGGGGACGCCTGCGTTATCGTCTCGTTCCGGTAAAAACCCTAGCGTCGATCTTATCCTTAGGCGCCGGGGCATCGGTCGGGCCAGAAGACCCCAGCGTACAAATCGGTGCCAATCTCGGATCGTTTTTCGGGCAGCGTTTACACATGTCCGAGGAGCGTATGCGTTTGCTCGTCGCCGCCGGCTCTGCCAGCGCGATTGCCGCAGCTTTCAACGCGCCGATTGCCGGGGTGTTCTTCGCGCTGGAAGTTGTGCTCGGCGAATTCACAACATCGGCCTTTGGTGTCGTCGTCCTCGCGTCGGTGATTGCATCGGTCTTCACCCAAGCGCTTGAGTCCGCCGCGCCAGAACTCGGCACGCTAACGTACACACTCGGTAGCCCAACGCAAATTATTTTCTATGTTTTTCTCGGCCTTGTCCTTGCGCCGATTTCTGTTCTGTTCATTCGTGTTGTCTATTGGCAACATGATCTTTGGGAAAATCATATCAATCTGCCGCGCCCGCTTGAAACCGCGCTTATCGGCGTCATCGTCGGTCTTGTGAGCATCTTCCTCCCCGAAATTCGCGGGACGGGGCGCGAAGTGATGAACGCCATCGTCAGCACTGGCACGCTTGAAAACGCCCATCATCTAGGCGCATCGCACGAAACGCTGTACAACTTCTTGACCGACGGCAATGGCGCGGGGACATTCATCCTCTTCTTTTTGCTTCTCGGCGCGGCCAAAGTTATTTTGACCTCGTTCAGCCTTGCCGGTGGGTTCGTCGGCGGTGTCTTCGCGCCGACCTTGTTCGTTGGCATCATGTTTGGTCATGCTTATGGGCGCATCGTCAACTTACTCGTCTCGCAAGATGTTTCCGGCGATCCACGAGCGTATGCCATTGCGGGCATGGCGGCGATGATGGCCGGTGTCGTCCGCGCACCGATCACCGCGATTCTGCTCGTCTTTGAATTGACGAACGATTATCGTCTGATTTTGCCGATCATGCTCACGACCGTCATCTCGGTTTATCTCGTCGAACGGATCGGCATGCCGGGTATCTACATGCTCGGCCTAGCACGTCACGGCATCCACCTGCAACAAGGACGCGATGTCGATGTCATGCAGGGGGTGACAGTCGGCGAGGCGATGACGACGCCGGCCCCCACCATTCATAAATCGGCGACATTAACCGCCTTGCGCGATGCGCTGCGCAAACACCACACGCGCACGATGTGTGTCGTCGATGACGACGGCCTGCTCTATGGAATTGTTACGCTGTCGGATTTGCAGAGTACGTATGAACGGGCAAACGGCGCAACCGATTCGTTGACTGTCGGCGATATTTGTACACGAGATGTGATTACGGCTCATCCTGAGGACGCCGTTTGGCAGGCGATTCGCTTGATGGGGGCACGCGATGTCGGGCGTTTGCCGGTCGTCAAAGACGGCACTCGTGAGATTATCGGTATCCTCGCCCGGCACGATATTATGGATGCTTACAACATGGCAATTGCTCGGAAGCTCGCCGACCAACATCGCGCCGAGCAAATTCGCCTGAACACCCTAACCGGCGCGCATGTCCTCGAAATGCACGTCCGCGACCGGTCGCCGATCAAAGGCAAAATGCTGCGCGATATATCGTGGCCTGCCGAGAGCATCGTTGCGTCGGTGCAACGCAACAACAAGCTCATCGTGCCGCATGGCGATACCGTGTTGCAAAGCGGCGATACCGTCACGATTGTCGCCGCCCCCGAAGTCGAAGCGCAATTGGCGACATTGTTCGGCAATTATGACAGATCGATGGCTACATAACACAAGCTGACAACGGATTATGCCACATCAAAAATATCACGCACAGCGAGCGAAAAACCCGGCAGAACATCGCCGCCGTCAAGTGTATCGTCCGCCGTCAAAATCTCGACATCGTGTTCCGGGCGGTAAATCTCAACGATGCGTTGTTTCGGAAAAACCAACCATACCATCCGCGCCCCATTGCGGAGATAATACTGCGCTTTTTCTCGTAGGCCGGTGATGCTGTCATCCGGCGATTT
>RFIA01000181.1 GCA_003695675.1 Chloroflexota bacterium | reverse complement strand
CTGCTGCTCATCACCGACTTGATTGCAGGCAGCAACTTTGAGGTGGATGGCTTCTTCACGGCGGTCATCGGCGGCATCATCATGGGCATCGTCAGCGTCGTGCTTGAAGGTGTGCTCGGCATTGAAGAAAAGAGTCAACATCGCCATGAACGTCGCACATTGCGCGGGGATTAAGGATGCAAAATACGGCGCAATGTGGCTTCGTCGAGATTGCCGCCGGTGACGACAATCGCCGTCGGGCGGTCGTCAAGCGCGATGACGCCGCTGCGCACCGCCGCGATACCGACCGCGCCGCCGCCCTCAATCACCCATCCCTGTTCAAGCAACGCCCAACGCATCGCTTCCGCAATCGCCGCCTCAGAGACGAGCACCACACGGTCAACGACTTGCTGCGTCAACGCAAATGTGATGGAGCCGTCTTCGATGCCCCCGGACAACGCTTCGGCCAATGTGTCCCATATTTGAGGCAAATTTGTGTCGTGAAAAAAATTGTATAACGCCGGTGACGACTCGGCATTGACGGCGACGACTTCAACCTGTGGCCGCAATGCCTTGAGCGCGATGCCGATGCCCGAAATCAAACCGCAACCACTCGCCGGGACAATCACCCGTTCGATTTGTGGCAGTTGCGCCACCAATTCGAGGCCGACCGTGCCCGCACCGCTAATCACATCGGGGTCGGCATAAGCTGAGATGAACGTCCGCCCCTCCACTTGTTCGAGACGCCGCGCTTCGGCTTCGGTCTCGTCGAAATTCTCGCCGAACAAGACGGCCTCAGCGCCGTAAAATTCGACGCCGTTGACTTTGCGGCGCGGTGTATGCTTCGGCATCAAAATTTTCGCCTGTGCGCCGACAACCTGCGACGCCCACGCCAACGCTTGTGCATGATTGCCCGACGACGCCGTGACGATACCGCGCTGCCGTGCCGCATCATCCAATGCGAAGACGGCGTTGAGGGCGCCGCGTGCTTTGAATGAATGGGTTTTGTTCGTGTTTTCGAGCTTGAGCCACACCGCATCGCCGAGACCGGGCGCGGGTTCTAGCGGCGTCGCTTGCAAATACGACGCGATGCGATATTGTGCCAATGTGATGTCCGCAAGTGTGAGCATGGTTGTATCGTCCATATATCAATGCGAGCGTTTCGTTATAAGACGCGCTTCGATAATTTTGACTGCTCGCTATCATTGAACGACTTTTACGTTTGTGCAACATCCAATTCTCTTTTTTGGGTTATCCGATGAGAAATTCTAGCCCAATCGAAATTCTGTGTTCCCCGTTGTCAAAGTCGGGGCGTTTCGCATACGATAAGTCATGGAAGGAAGATCGGAGGCGCATCTTGCAAAGCGTTGAGACAGCACACACAGTCACAACACGCGACGAGGTGCGTCGCGTGCTGCTCATCACCCTGATGTTGAATTTGCTGGTTGCAATCGGCAAAATCGCCATCGGGTTGGTGAGTGGTGCGCTTTCCGTCATGGCGGACGGTTTCCATTCGTTGATTGATAGTTCGGCGAATGTCGTCAGCTTGCTCGCGAATCACATCGCCCATCAACCCCCCGACGACGACCATCCCTACGGTCATCGCCGCTTCGAGACCCTCGCCGCGTTGATGATCGGCGGTTTGCTGCTCGTCACCGCGTGGGAAATCGGGCGCAGCGCTGTCGAACGGTTGCTGAGCGCCACATCTCCGCCGGACATCACCGCGCTGACAGTCGGCGTCTTGCTCGTCACGCTCGTCGTCAATGTTGGCGTCAGCTATTATGAACGCCGCGCGGGGCAGCGCCTTCGTTCAGAACTCCTCATCGCCGACGCGAAACACACCCAATCCGATATTTATGTCACGACTTCGGTGCTCATCAGCGTCCTGTTGATTCGTGCGGGTTTATTGTGGGTCGATGCTGTGGCTGCATTGATGATTGTCATGCTCATCGGACGGGCAGCGTGGCAGGTGCTCAGCCAAACGGGGCGAGTCCTCGTCGATACGGCGCCGTACACCACCGACGAATTGCATGCGTGGATACAAGAGATTCCTGCCGTTGATGACGTGGTTCGCGTGCGCAGTCGTGGCCCGGTCGATGCGGCGCATATCGATGTCGATTTGCGCGTCGCCCCCGCGACGACGACCGACCATACCGCCGCCATCGCCGACGCTGTGCGCGAAAAGCTCGAACAACACATCGGCGATGTGGCCGAAGTCGAAGTGCATTTTGTTCCACAGCAGACCGACGAACCGAATTATGCGCTTATCGCCCGGGCGGTGGCCGACCATCTCGGTTTGGCGACGCATGAGGTTCGCATCAACGATGCGACGCGCGGCAAAATCTTAGAGATGCACGTCGAGGTCGCGCCGGGGCAATCGCTTGCTGATGCGCACGAACGTGTGACTCAACTAGAGACGACATTACAACAGCGTTTGCCGGAAGTCGTCGATGTCGTCACACACATTGAGCCGGCGCAGATGACGTCACACCATGTCTGCGACGAAATCACCTGTGAAGCGCACTTAGCGACCGCTTTGGCACATCTCAACGCGCATTATCCGGCCTATGATTGGCACGACCTGCACATTTATCATGATGACGCCGGTTACGCCATCGTGACGCATGTCGCACTCCCAGCACACACATCGGTGGAGACGGCGCATCTGGTGGCCGAAGAAGCCGAAGTGCTCCTCAAAAACGCGATGCCGGATGT
>RFIA01000180.1 GCA_003695675.1 Chloroflexota bacterium | reverse complement strand
GTTTGCATTCCGATTGAATCCGTTATCAGTATTTTGATGGGGGACTGCTTTGTATCGTATATCAAATGACACAAGTATGAGAACCCGAGAAAATTTGTACAGGTGGGTATGATGATCCAAGTTGAAAATCTCTCAAAATCTTATGGAACAATTGAAGCCCTTCGCAAAGTGAGTTTCAATGTTGCGAATGGTGAAATCGTTGGTCTCTTGGGCCCAAATGGTGCGGGAAAATCAACCGCGATCAAAATTCTAACCGGTTATCTTCATCCGGACTCCGGACGGGTTGAAATTGATGGCCTTGATGTGCTCACACAAACTGAAGCTGTGCAAGCACGAATTGGTTATTTGTCCGAAAATACGCCCCTTTACCATAATCTCTCTGTCCAAGCATATCTGAAATTCATTGCGAATATGCGCAATATCCCAGAAGCCGATCAATTGCCGCTGCTTTCGGACGCGGTTTATGCAACGGGATTGCAAGATTATTTAACGCGGCCGATTTCACAATTGAGTAAGGGCTTACGGCAGCGGGTAGGTATTGCGCAGGCGATTTTACACAAACCAAAGCTCTTAATTCTCGATGAGCCGACGGTCGGTCTTGACCCGACGCAAATTATCGAAATGCGTCGCCTTATCCGACGTCTCGCTGAACACAGCACGATCTTGTTCTCGTCACACATTTTGCCAGAAGTCGAAGCGGTCTGTGATCGTGTCATTATCATTATGAATGGTCGCGTGCGTGCGGATGCCCATTTGTCTGAGCTTGCAGCTACCAATGATATGATCCTTGTACTGCAAGAAGCGCGAGAAGATGTCGAAGCGCAACTGAGGCAGTTAGATCATGTCGATGAGGTTGAAAGCATAACTTCGCCCGATGGATTCCCTGCATTTCGTGTACAGAGTCAAATGGATATGGCAGGTACATTGTACGCTTTGGCTCGAGAACACGATTGGCCCCTGCGTGAACTCCGACGCGATGTACATACGCTCGAGACTGTGTTTAACCGCTTGGCGCATTCGCCGGAACAAGATGACGATGTGGACAGCGTGCAAGCCGAACCTGTGGCCGAAGTGGCTTGATTAGTATCGGGAGAGTTTAAGATGAAACAGATTCTTACGCTAACACGCAAAGAAATTGACGGTTATTTCAGCTCGCCAATGGCGTTGATTTTCGTCGGCGTTTTTCTCGCGGCGATCATGTTCACGTTCTTCTTTGTGGACGGGTTTTTCGCTCGTGGCATTGCCGATGTGCGCCCTCTGTTCCGATGGTTGCCGGTTCTGTTGATCTTTTTAATTGGCACATTGACAATGCGACAGTGGAGCGAAGAAGATGCGACGGGCACATTAGAAGTCTTAATGACGTTGCCAGTTTCACTTCCGCGGCTTGTGATCGGTAAATTTTTGGCGGTGTTGTCGCTTGTGGTTGTTGCGCTGGCGATGACATTGTTATTGCCCATCACAGTCTCCTTCATTGGCAACCTCGATATTGGCCCGGTCGTTGGAGGGTATCTCGCTGCTCTTTTGATGGCCTCGGCTTATATTGCGATAGGATTGTTTGTTTCGTCGCGTACAGACAATCAAATTGTCGCCCTTATCCTCACAGGTTTGATTGGCGGGCTATTTTATCTTGTCGGTTCACCACAAGTTACAACGAATATCGGCAGCGATTTAGCACACGTACTCCGTTTGATCGGTACGAGTAGCCGCTTTGAGAGCATTGAACGCGGTGTGATTGATCTTCGCGATCTCGTCTACTACGCTTCCTTGACAATCTTTTTCTTGATGCTGAATGTGCTGTCGTTGGAAAGTAAGCGTTGGGGTGAAGGGGAACAACTGCACAATAGGCGCTTCAATATCCGCTTGACCGGGGCACTCGTGTTTGCCAATTTGTTTATTTTCAACATCATGCTCTCTGGCTTGAACTTTGCACGAGTAGACCTGACAGCAAATGGTGAGTTCAGTCTTTCACCTGTCACACGAGAGCTTGTCAGCAACTTGCAGGAACCTTTGCTCGTGCGTGCATACTTCAGCGAAGACATTCATCCCCTATTAGAGCCATTGGTTCCGGTTGTAGAAGACACATTACGCGAATACGAAATTGCATCAAATGGTAAATTACAACTCGAAATCGTTGATCCAATCACAGACCCAGAACTGGAACGCGAAGCCAATCAAACGTATGGGATTCGTCCGACACCTCTGCAAAACATCAGTCGTAGCGGGACAGAGATCATCAACTCTTACTTCGATATTCTCATTCGATATGGTGATCAGACCGAAACGCTCAATCTGTTGGATCTAATTGAAGTCGATCAATTTGGTCGTTCGGATTTTGATTTGCGCCTCGACAATCTTGAGTATGATCTTACGAGTAGCATTCAACGTACTGTCTTCGGTTTTCAGACTCTGGACGCTGTTTTTGAATCGCTAGAAGAACCTGCAACATTAACGCTGTACGTCACGCCAGAAACACTGCCCGATGGATTTGAAGACGTGCCAAATACCATCGAAACAGTGGCTCAAGAATTCGTCGATGATGCTGCGGGCAAGTTCAATTTTGAAGTCGTCAATGTTGATGATCCAGAATCCGGTGTTGACCCAGAGTTTCTATTCAATGAATTTCAGATTCAACCTATCGCAACCAGCATCTTCTCGCCGGATACGTTCTATCTACACATGGTGCTCAAGGTTGGCGATCAGACTCAAGTTTTGTTCCCAACAGGTGAACTGAGTGAGGCAGAAATCCGCAATAATCTTGAAGCGGCGTTGAAGCGTTCTTCACCCGGTTTCTTGCAAGTGGTCGGCGTGTGGGTACCGCAAAATACACCGACACAAAATCAATTTGGTCAACCCGTGCCTTCATTGGCGCAATACGAAACCTTCATCGATACACTGAACGAAAATCATGAAGTGCGGCGTGTTGATCTTTCTAGCGGGCAAGTGCCGGGCGATATTGACGTGTTGATGGTGATCGCGCCGCAGGGTATGACCGACTTTGAACGTTTTGCAATCGACCAATATCTGATGCGTGGCGGTTCAGTGTTTGTCGCAGCAGGGAATTATCGTATGGCTGTTGACCAATTTACTGGCGGCCTCACACTTGAACCGATTCAAGATGGGTTACAGGAAATGTTGGCGAGTTATGGTATCACTATTGAGAATGAGCTTGTCATGGACACGCAGAATGCACCCTTTCCAATCCGAACCCAACGTGATTTGGGTAGTGGTGTCGTTGTCAACGAGATTCAAGCCATCAATTATCCGCAATTTGTCGATGTGCGCGGAGCGGGCCTCAACCAAAACAGTCAATTGCTAGAGGATGTTCCCGGAGTCACACTCAATTGGGCGTCCCCGATCACACTAGATGAGACTCTCAATGCCGAGCGTAATGTTATACCATTGTTCGAATCCTCGAATCAGGCGTGGACGACAACAAGCACCAATACGCAACCCAATCTTGACCTGTATCCCGATCTTGGCTTCCCGATTGAAGGGGAACAAGGTGTGCAAACATTGGGCGTCGCAATTGAAGGCAGCTTTGAAAGTTTCTTCAAAAATCGCCCTACGCCGTTTGATGCTGATGCGACAGACGATGCGGACACGTCAGGTGATGAAGCAGAGACGTTGGCTGAAACTGATACAGAAACGTTCGTGCCGGGTGTCATCGAAAGATCGCCGAGCACAACGCGGCTGATTGTCGTTAGTAGCAGTGAATTCCTGAATGACAATGTGTTCCAACTTGCCAGCCGCTTTACGAATGATCGCATTTTGAACGGATTGCAATTTGCACAAAACAGTGTCGATTGGTTTGTGGAAGATGCGTCTTTGGCTAGCTTGCGTTCGCAGGGTAGCGCGGCTCGTTTGCTCGACCCATTGACAGAAGCAGAGCAAACTCGATGGGAAACGATCAACTATATTTTTGCGTTCGCTGC
>RFIA01000019.1 GCA_003695675.1 Chloroflexota bacterium | reverse complement strand
CCCTTGAATACTCGAGTCGCTATTTGCCATATCCAGACGTTTTTCAGCTAAGCAACAATACATTTTATCAACTTCAATGCCAACATATTGCCTGCCAAGTTTTTTGGCAACAACCGATGTGGTGCCTGACCCTAAAAAAGGATCAAGAATAACATCACCCGGATTAGAACTTGCTAAGATGATCTTGGCGACGAGTTTTTCTGGTTTTTGTGTTGGGTGGTCAGTATTTTCTGGCATTGACCAAAACGGTACTGAAATATCAGTCCAAAGATTAGATGGCGCGGTCAGTCTAAAGTTTCCGGCTTGGGATTTTTCCCAATCTTTCGGCTTGCCGGACTCATCGGTATAAGGCGCAATCACACGCCGCTTTAAGCGCACAGCATCGGCGTTGAACGTATAATCGTTGGACACAGTGCAAAACCAAATATCTTCAGAAGTATTCTTCCAGTTTGTTTTCGCTCCACGCCCCTTTTCTCGCTCCCAAGTGATGCGATTCCGAACCGTTAAGTAGCGACTCGCGATGGCATAAATCGCCGATGACGAACGCCAATCGCCACAAATGTAGACAGATGCCGTCGGTTTCAATATTCTGAGCAATTGTGGAAACCAACTGTCCAACCATGCTTCATATTGTTCCGTCGATTGTGCCTTGAAAGCGATCTTGTTAAAGGTTTTGTTGAGGTTATACGGCGGGTCTAAGAAGAGCAAATCGACAAACGCATCCGGTAAGTAGTCGAGAACATCAAGCAAATCTTGATTGATTGTCGTATTCAAAATATCCTGCACGGTCGATACGTGTGACAGACGAGCGAGTCGAGTCGCATAAATTTCTTGCTCCTGCTGACTCAATGTAATCGTTCGGTTTCTTGGTGCGCGTTTTTTCACCCGCAACTGCTCCTGTATTTATTTGTGAGGGGGTATATATCCATTATAGTCCAAGATGCTCCAATATGAGATTATGATAACCATCAACCCGTGCCGACCAGCCCGCCGGGATATACACGGTGCTGTCGAGCTGAAAAACGAGCGCCGCGCCGTTGAATGTGTCGCCGGGCGCGAGGGCGTCGCGGTCATAGAGCATGATGCTGCCGTCGGGGGATTGCTTCTCGCCTAACCGTGCGTTTTGTAGGGGCGAGGCATGCTTCGCCCCTACGATCTCGGGTTCCAACAAGGGCTTCTCCACAATGCCTGACGCCTGCAAACGCAGATTGACGACCTCAACGACGCGACCCGGCAGCGCATGACCATACGTCTGTTCGTGTGCATCATGAAAGGCTTGTGTCAGATTGATGCCCGGCTTGAATGGGATGGGCAGCTCATACGCTTGCCCCGCATAACGCATATCGACGACGCCGTTGAATAGCATGTGTTCGTCGGCGATGCCTTCTTCACGCAGGTCATCATACGCTTGAGTCATCATCGCGTCGAGGAAGGCTTGCAATTGGGATGCCGTGTCCTCCGTCACCGGGCCGAGTACCGAACGACTGTAATCGAGATTGACATCGGCGACGAGCAACCCGAATGCGCACAACACGCCCGGATAACGCGGCACGAGCACACGCGGGATTTCGAGACGCTCCGCCACTTCGCAGGCGTGCAATGGCCCCGCGCCACCGAACGCCACGAGCGTGAAGTCGCGCGGGTCATGGCCACGTGCTATCGAGACTCGTCGCAGCGCCCGGTCGATATTGACGTTGGCGATGTCGATGATGCCTTTCGCCGCTTCGTCTGCCGCGAGATTCATGCGCACCGCAAGAGCATTCATCGCCCGTCTTGCCGGTTCGAGGTGCAGCGTCATCCCGCCGCCGAGAAAATGGTCGGCGTCGAGTCGACCGAGTATCGCATTGGCATCGCTGACCGTCAGTTGGTCGCCGCCGCGTCCATAGACGATAGGGCCGGGCGCTGCACCGGCGCTCTCTGGCCCGACGCGCAGCGCTCCCCCGGCATCAAGCCGCGCAATCGACCCACCGCCCGCGCCAATCGTCTCAATATCGAGCAGACGAATCCGCAACGGCAAGCCATCAATTTCGGATTCCGGTCGCCGCGCCGGATAACCGGGACACAGCGCCACGTCGGTCGATGTGCCGCCCATATCGAGCGTGATGATGTGGTCGTATCCGGCCAATTGCGCCAGATGAAACGCGCCGATGACCCCCGCCGCCGGGCCACTGAGCGCCGTTTGTATCGCTTGCTCGCGAGCGCGCTGCGCACTGATGACGCCGCCATCCGACTTCATGATGCGCAGCGATGTCGTCTGTGGCAGCGCATCGTCGAGATGCTGAATGTAACGGCTCATCACCGGGCGCACATAAGCATCCAATGCGACCGTGCTCGCCCGTTCATATTCCCGAAATTCCGGCAGCACATCGCTAGAGAGCGCGATTTGCCACGGCTGCAAGATGCCGCGCTCAAGGATGCGGTCGCGCACCATTTGCTCATGTGCGGCGTTGACGTAGCTATACAAGAAACACACCGCCACCGACTCGACACCTTGTGCAGCGATGTCGTCAAGCACGTTGTCTAGCGCAGTCATGTCGAGCGGCGTCAAGACCGCGCCGGTGTGGTCGAGCCGTTCTGGGATTTCGTAACACCATTCGCGGGGGATGAGCGGAGGCGGCAGTTGGGGATGGAGCGTGTATAATACCGGGCGATTCTGCCGCCCGATGAACAGCACATCGCGGAAGCCCCGCGTCGTGATGAGCGCCGTCTTCGCGCCCTTGCGTTCGAGGATGGCAT
Source organism: Chloroflexota bacterium (assembly GCA_003695675.1). GTDB lineage: Bacteria > Chloroflexota > Anaerolineae > Aggregatilineales > Phototrophicaceae. The sequence goes on along the minus strand of RFIA01000019.1, from coordinate 5,932 downwards.
TCGTCGCGACGGTTGAACCGTGCGAGACTCGTTGTATCGCTTCGACCCCGTTTGGACTGATGGCCTCAATACCACCGAGCATTGCCTCCGCCGGGTTATGCGGCGTGCTGAGCAATTTGTGAATCGTCAGGCGACCTGCGACACTCAGCACGAGATCGGTGAACGTCCCGCCAATATCAACACCAATGAGCATGTTTCATACCGATATTTTCTGTCCTAAAAATAAAAGATTCAAAACCGAAAAGTCGCAGTATAGCCGCTTATTCGTCGCCTAAAATTTGCGCCACGCGGTCGAGATTGCCGACGCTGTAATATTTCGCATCGGGATGATGAACGATGATGGCTGCTGTGCTTTGCTCCGGCACGAGTTGATACGAGCCGGTCAAGGTGATGCCGAGTTCATCCGTCGCTTCCGGCAGCAATTTGAAGACCAATTCGTGATCTTCTAAATCCGGGCAGGCCGGATACCCCCAACTATAGCGTTTGCCACGATTGACCGCGATGCCAAGTTCTTTGTTGATATGCTGATGGACATACGTCGCTGTCGCCTCGGCCGCTTGTACCGCGAGACCGTGAAAGAAATAGGCCTCGCTGTAATCATCCTGCGCTTGTAGTGCGTCGAAGGTTTCTGTAGCGACGTGACCGACCGTCACAATTTGCAGCGCGACGGTATCGACTCGGCCACTGCCGACCGGCGCGAAATAATCGCTGAGGCACAACAATTCGCCATCTGGTTGCCGTGGGAAGGTGAAGCGGGCGATTTCGTTTTCTGCTAAGGGTGAGGCATGCCTCGCCCCTACGTTGGCCGCAACACCGTTCTCGTTGAACGCACGCCAATCCCACACGATTAAATCATCGCCATCGGCGTTGACCGGGAAGTAACCATACACGGCCTGCGGTTGCAACGACTTGTCGCGGAGCGCTTGCTTGGTCATACGTTGCAGCCGCGCTTCAAATTCGGCTTCGAGCTTCACCCAATCGTCGCCGTGTGTGTTCTTCGCGCCCCACGACAAGCGAAACAATTCGGGTTTGTGCAGATGCGTGAGCACAATTTCGAGCGGCATATAACGAATCGTCTTCGTCCCCCAAAACGGCGGCGTTGGAATATCCGGCGCATCGTTGACGGTGCGCGTCCCTTGTTTGCGCGTGCGTTTGATGCGTTTCGGTTTGCCCACTTCGTCATAAGCTGCGTCGATGATTTCGTTGACGAAATTCTCGCGCTGGTCAGGATCGATTAATTTATCGACCGTCTCCAATCCCTCGAAGGCATCTTTGCAATAGAAAACACCTGGCGCGTAGGGTTCATTGCTCTCGTCGAGGAAGAGAATGCGCCGTCCGAATTTGCGATTGATGGCTGCGCCGCCGACGAGTACGGGGAACGACAACTCGCGCCGCGCCAACTCGTTGACGATGAGCGGCATCTGCTTCGATGTGCTGACGAGCAACGCGCTCAATCCGATAGCGTCGGCTTTGTGTTCGACCGCCGCTTCGATGATGGTGTTGGCGGGCACTTGCTTGCCGAGATCGTGGACGGTGTAGCCATTGTTGCTCAGAATCGTCTTGACGAGATTCTTGCCGATGTCATGCACATCGCCATAGACCGTCGCCAACACGACCGTGCCCTTGCTGACACCTTCGATCTTGTCCATGAATTGCTCAAGATAGGCGACCGACTTCTTCATGACCTCGGCGCTTTGCAACACAAACGGCAAGATCAACTCGCCCGCGCCGAATTTGTCGCCGACTTCTTTCATCGCGGGCAGCAGCACATTGTTGAGCACGCCGACGGCATCTTGCCGCGTCAAGCAATCATCGATGAGCGCCTCGACGCCTTCTTTCTTGCGATGCACAATCTGCCAATGTAGGGCTTCTTCGCTGGTCATATCGGCGGTCGGGTCGATGGCGTCATCACCGGCGAGTTGGACATCATGCTGCTCAAAATATTGGATGAAACGCGGCAGGGCGTCGGGGTCACTGTTAAAAATCAAATCGTTGGCGACTTTGCGTTGCTCTTCGGGAATCTCGGCGTAGGGTGTGATATGCGCCGGATTGACAATCGCCATATCGAGACCGGCTTGCACGGCATGATACAAGAAGACGCTGTTGAGCACGCCTCGCGCCGCCGGGCTGACGCCGAAACTGACATTGCTGACGCCGAGCGCCGTCATCACGCCGGGAATGCGTTCTTTAATCAGGCGGATGCCTTCAATCGTCTCGATGGCGTCGTTGCGCAATTCTTCTTGCCCCGTCGTGAGTGGGAATGTGAGTGTATCGAAGATCAAGTCTTCCGGCGCGAGTCCGTATTCGTCGATGGCGATGCGCGCGATGCGCTCGGCAATCTCAAATTTTTTGTCGCGGGTGTGCGCCATGCCCTCTTCGTCAATCGTCATCGACAGCACCGCTGCGCCATATTTCTTCGCAATTGGCAAAATTTGGTCGATACGTTCGCGGCCATTTTCGAGATTGTTGCCGTTGATGATGCCGCGTCCCGGATACACCGCCAAGGCGGCTTCGGCGACCTCGGCTTCGGTCGTGTCGATGATGAGGGGCACATCGACGGCCATGGCCAACTTTTTGACGAGCGCCTGCATCTGCGCTTTTTCGTCATCGCGTTCGGTGAGCGCGACACACACATCAAGGAAATGCGCGCCGCTTTCGACCTGCTGCACGGCGATTTCGACGATACTATCGTAATCATCTTCAAGCAGCAGGCGTTTGACCTTACGGCTGCCTTGACTGTTGACGCGCTCACCGATCAGCGTCGGGCCGGGATTTTGCAACATTGCCGTGGCCTTCATGTTGCTTGAGGCTAGCGGTTGGTGGGTTATGTCTCGCGCCACCGGGGGCCATTTTGTGACGGATTGCGCATCACCGCGACGCGATGCGATCATTTCCTCATAACTGTGCCCATGCACCTTGCGATAAATTTGCGCCAAATGTTCCGGTCGTGTGCCACAGCACCCACCGACAACATTGACGCCCCAACGCGCAAATTCGCTGACCATATCGCTGAACGGTTCGGGTTCCATCGGGTAAACGGCCTCGCCATCGACGTTAATCGGCAAGCCCGCATTCGGCAGCACGCTGATGGGCAAGTCGGTGTGCTCAATCATATATTTGATCGGTTCGCGCATGTATTCGGGTCCCGTCGAACAATTGATGCCGATGACATCAATCGGCAGCACTTCAAGCGTCGCCACCGCACTAGCGATATCGGTGCCGAACAACATGCGCCCGGTCGTGTCGAGCGTGACTTGTACCTGCAAGGGAATGCGCACACCGGCATCGTCGAAGTAACGATTGATGCCGACGACTGCCGCCTTCACTTCGAGAATATCTTGGCTTGTTTCGACAAGCAGCAAATCCGCACCGCCTTCGACAAGACCTTGCGCCTGTTCGTAGAAGATGGCCGCCAATTCGTCGAAGGTGATGTCGCTCAAATCGGGGTCGTCGCCACTCGGCAGCTTGCCGGACGGCCCGATACTCCCGGCGACGAAACGCGGGATGCCGGTCTCTTCCTCGAAGCGGTCGCAGACACGGCGGGCGATGTTTGCCGCCGTCCGGTTGATTTCGAGCGTGCGGTCTGCTAAGCCGTATTCGCCGAGCGTCAAACGATTGCCGCGAAAGGTATCGGTCTCGACGGCTTCACTGCCAACGGCGAGAAACGACGCATGAATCGCCTCAATCACATCCGGTCGCGTGATGACGAGATAATCGATACAGCCCTCGTATGGTTCGCCGCCGTAGTCTTCGGCGGTCAGATTGTAGCTTTGCACACTCGTGCCCATGGCGCCGTCGAAGATGACGATGTGATCTTCAATCGCGTCGAGATAACGCCGGTTCGTGAACACGCGGTCTTTGTGTCGTAATGGCGTTTGTGTGGTTGTGGTCATCGGTTTCGCCTCCGGTAAGTTTCTATCTTACTGTGTGTCAACAGGGTCATAATGTAACACCATCAACTGCTCTTCATGCAGCGCGATCATGGCATAGGTGCGGCCTGAATGATCGCTGAATTCGACTTCATAAACACCCTCGTCCAATAATTCCACAATGGTGCCGACCTGCCCACGCAACAATCCACGTTCCGGCAAATCTTCCGTCAATGCGACCGTATCGAGTAATTTCATATCAATTGACCTCATAGTACATAGCAGCTTGTGAGACGTGGAAAATTTTCATCTCGCCGAATGATCCACGCACTGCGAATAATGGCAGCGCCTTTCGTCCACTCAAGCTCAAAATCGATAACATAGCGACGACCATATTTGTCATGTTCACCTTCGATAGCGCTCTCGTCGCATACGATTTGCAATAATTTCTCTCGCAATGCTTCAGCATCTGTTATTGTCACCCCTAACACGGCCTCGAACACATACGCCTTATACTTTCCCTGCGGATGGTCAGGGTTCAAACAATATTCGCTCAATTTGCGAATATCAACGATTGCATCCTGACATCCGGGAAGACGCATCATTTAGCCCATTGCATCGAGATAGCACCAGTTCGTGAACACGCGGTCTTTGTGTCGTAATGGCATTTGTGTGGTTGTGGTCATCGATTTCGCCTCCGGTAATCTTCAATCTTATTGTGCGTCAACTTAAGTCTGTATCTCTCGAATGACGATTGTGCCACCAGCCTTTTCGAGAATATCTTTTGCTTTCTCGGCTTTGTCGCGCGATACACCAGAAATGACGACCGCCGGTGGATTGTCCGCCATATCTTTTGAGCGCTTCAGCCCAACCGGGTTGACCGCCATAATCGCCTTCATGATTTCAACACGATTGCGAAGCGCCACAAGAACCACGTCATATTTTGTTTCGCTCATCACTCGTTACTCATTCCTCACCACTCACATACACCGGCAGACTCGCGCAGCCCGCGCCCTCAAGCGTCACCGTGTCGTCTTGCTTCAGCCAACGCAAACGTCGAAAGCCGGTGTTGCCCGCCTGCGCTATGCCCGGGTCGAAGCCAATCCAACCGTCGGTCGTCATCGCCTGCGCCGGGGCATTGCCGCCGAAGCCAACCGTCGAGAATACTTCGGCGGACTCGCTCGGCTCGTAATAAAATGTGCGCTCGACACCACTCGTCCATGTCACCGTGCAATCGACGGGTGGGGGCAGCGTGCCATCGATGTTATACGCACCGCTCGGCGTCGCGGACGGCGGCGTAGTTGTGGCGACAGGCTGTGCTTGTGGCGTCACCGTCGGCAATACGGCGGAGATGACCGTCGCGGCGAGCGCCGGGTCATCGCTCACCCGCACCGAAACACACGACGCGAGTGTGACTATCCCCATCAGCACAAAAATGATCTTCACCATGCTTGCATCTGTAACCCGTCTACCTGCTTAAAATGGTCATCGCGTGTCAACAATGTTAATTCGTGCTGCCGTGCAATCGCGGCAATCCAAATATCGTTTTGAGGAATCGGTCTCCCTTTTGAGCGTAACTGAGCTGCGATTCGACCATACCATCGTGCAGTGTCTTCATCACAAGACAATATGGCATAACGTTGCGCGAATTGATCTACCCGGCGCAAATTCTTTTCCACTCGTCCCGAATTCTCAGCACCAAGATACAATTCACCAATCACAATAACGGGAACAAAGATTTCATCAGTATTATCGACAATTTGCTCAACCTGTGAATCGCCATTGAGCAAACCGATTGCGGCATTCGTATCAAATAAAAGGGCATCAGGCATCGAGATCAATTTCCGGAATATCTTCAACGACCTCACAAAATGCTTCGATTGCAACGGTCATTTCTGCTAAGTCCTCCGCCGGAAAATTAATTTCTCGTGCGTATTGAACAGCCAGCTTACCCGGTGTCCCTTTCGGACGTGTCAAACTGCGTGTGTAATCGAGGACGCGACGCTGCTTTTCCGGTGATAGCTTGCGCAACGCTTCAAGGATTTCCTGTTCAAGTGATGAAT
>RFIA01000179.1 GCA_003695675.1 Chloroflexota bacterium | reverse complement strand
GATTATAAGATTCTTGCTGTGCCCGCGACCGATCCAAACTTTGACGATTATCTTGATCTTGATGATGTGCCACACCATTTTCCCAACGAGGTTGCACATTTCTTTATGACATATAAACAACTTGAAGGCGCGACGGTCGAAAATCAGGGATAGACAGACGCAGCGGAAGCACGGCAAACGATCACACACTCGCTTGAGTTATATCGCAGCAAGTTCCCACCCCAAACAATATGAGCAGCGCTACTCAGCTTATACGCATCAATCGAGTAAAGTGAAAAGATATTGAACGGCAAAGATCATGGCTCAGCTTGCCTGAGCGAGTTATTCCGCCTTAAGCTCAAGCAAACGGCGATATGTCGCTTGAATCGTCAGCGCGTCGGATGTGTGAAAGGGATTCGGCGCTTCGACGGCGCAGCTGCCCGCCACTTCATAATCGACAATCGCCTGCCATAATTCGCGATAGTGAATATCGGCCTCGTTGAGTGGGATATGATTCTTCTCGCCTTTCTTGGTGTACTCGATGCCGCTGATATGAAAGTGCAAATTCTTGAGGCCTTTCTTGCCAAGACCTTTCTTGACCCGCTCAAGCGCGTCGGCAAATTCGTCATACGTGTTGAATGTGCCGTCACCGGCGCGGGCGTGCAGATGCGCCCAATCGATACACGGCGCGACGCCTTTCACCTCGCGGCTGAGTTCGATAACCTCATCGAGATTACCGAACATTGCGGACTTGCCCATTGTCTCTGGCCGCAGCGTGACGTCGACTTTTTCCTCGCGCAAAATTTCGGTGATCTCAAGCAACTTTTCTTTGGCGCGTTCGTATACTTGTTCGGGCGGTTGTTGATGATAACTGCCGGGATGAAAGACAATATCTTTTGCCCCGGCGAGGTAGCCTTTGCGGGCGGCGGCGAGTAACCGCGCATCGCTCTTTGCCATCAACTCGCTCGTCTGGCTGTTGAGGTTGATGTAATACGGCGCATGAATGCTGAGCGAGACATCGTATTCTTGCGCCGTCGCTTTGATGGCGGCGCATGTCTCATCGCTGACGCGCACACTTTGCACCCATGCGATTTCGAGATGGTCGAGGCCGAGTTCGCGGATATGTTTGATGGCGGCGGGCGTGCCGCTTTTCGGTGTGGTTTGCGGCGAGCCGACCGTGCCGAAGCGAATCAATTCGTTATCGTTCAATGGCTTGTCTTCCTTTACAATGCTCGTTAATACAATCCTCGTTGGATCATGACGTCAGTTTTGGATGACGAGTGTTATACGGCGTGTGGTACATTGAAAGGTCACTACTCAGGTTGTGTCTTTGTCGCAAGAAAAGTAAAAAGATTCACCGCAAAGGCGCAAGCGGCAAAAGCGGCAGACGCTGTCCTGCTTATCACGCCGGGCGGTAAACCGCCCACTTCAAATCAACGGATGCGGCGGTCGCCATCGCCACTGCCGAGACGTTTGCGCGCCCGCGATGACTTGGCTTTACGACCGTTGCCGCCCATCATCGCGTCGTAGAAGGCTTCGTCATAACTGCGGGTGCGGACAACAACCGGCATCGGCACGGCATGTCCCATGATGATCGCCTGCTGTTTCGTATCTAATCGCGCGAGCACTTCGCGCAATCCTGATGAGCCACTGATGCCGGTCAAGACGGCGCTGATGTCGCGCTCATTGTCGAGCAACGCCGTCACCCGCGTCCCAATTTGACTCAAAACTTCTTCGTCAATTTGACTCGGACGTTGGTCAACAATCAACAGTGTGACATTGTATTTGCGCAATTCGCGGGCGATGATGCCGAAAATCGTCTGCCGGGCGATGAGCGGGTCGAGGAACTTGTGCGCTTCTTCAATCGTGATGAGCAGTTGCGGCGGTTCCATCGCTGTGTCGCCGAGCGCAGTTTCCACCTTTTCGACATACAAGTGATGGATGCGGCGTGTCAAATAATTGGCAACGAGGATGTAGGCCTCAAGCGAATTGCCGTACCGTCCGAATTCAAGCACGACTGTCTTGCCCTGCTCAAGCAAATGAATAATTTCTTTGACGCTATCCCCACTCGATTCCGGCGTCAAGAAACCCCATCGCTCGAAGCGTTCGAGACGCCGTTGCAGCGCGATGAGTGTCCCGCGAAGAATGTTGGTGTTGGCTTCGATGTCTTCAATGTCAACCGAATGGCCGTCGAGCAAACGCGGAATCCAGCCGTCGCCCCATTCTTTCTTGAGCGTGTAAGCGGCGTCAATCATCGTATCGGACAAGCTCATCGTCCCCTTGAGCATGGCAATATCTTCCGGTTCGATTTCGTTGAAGCCGAGCTTGACCTCGAAGTCGGCCTTCGCACCGCGCCGCCGCGTGGACTCATCATCAAGTGTGATGATGCTGACATCGCTAGGGAAGAGTTGCTTCAGCCCTTTGACTTTGTAACCGCGTTCATCGGTGACTTCCCAACCGTAATCGTTGTGCATATCGAAGATGAGATTGACGGCTTGTTTACGAGTGATGACACCGGCGAGGATCAAACGAGTCAAGAAACTTTTGCCGGTACCGCTCTTGCCGAACACACCGACCGACCGCTCCACAAGGCGCTGCAAGTCGAGATTGATTTGCGTCTCTTCGAGTTCAAGCGGTGCGCCGACGTTGAAATGCGTCTCGTCTTCGTGGCCGAAGACATCGTTGACATCTTGTTCGGTGGCATTGAAGACCGGCCTGAAATGACCGGGAATCGTCTTGACGGGTTTCGGCACGCCGTCGCCTTCAATCGACAGCATCGGCGCGACGCTGATCGTGCCATACACCGCCGTGCCCGTATACACCGCATCCAAAAATTGGTCGGCAATATTCGGCGGGTCGCTTTCGATACTCGGATTGGTGTTGTCGAGTGTGATGTCGGTTATCATGCAGAAGAAGCGCTTGTTGACCCCCTGCACGACGACATAACGCCCGACGGCGAGGTCTTCGATACGCACATCGCGGCTGAGGCGCACGGCGAGTCCTTTGCTCAACGACCCGCCGACGACGACGCCAAGCTGCGCCCCGCCCGCTGCATCGGTCAAATACGCGCCCGCATCACGCGGAAACCATTCGTCAAGAATGTTATCCGAATCGGTCATACTATGAATTGTCCTCCGATTCAACCCAACTTATTCCAGCCATTTTTTATAATAATTTTTTGCACATCAGCCTCAAGTACTTTGAAGGCGTCTAATGCCCGTAAAGGAGAAAAATTGTTGATATTCAACGCAAGTAGATGTACAGCCTGTTCTGGCTTGAATTGTTTCAAGCGCCGTCCTCGTCTCCCACTGGCTTGTCTGAGCAACTTATGCAGAAGTGTTTTCGGATCAGCAATTTGGTCACACTGTCGGATAGGGGGCAGATTTAATTTCTGGCGACCGCGTGGATTACCGGAGGCTTCGCGTAAGGCTTGTTCATCAAAAAGAAACCATGCTTCCTGCATTCGGACGGGTATCACACAGACAATCGGTAAATTTTCAATTTCTTCATCAAGTTTCGTTATCGCAACTCGAATCTCGGTCACGCGTTGTTGATAACCAGCATTCTCAGCATCACGGTGGATGAACATGAGGTCACACGGATATTGCCGACAGGCTTCTACCATTCTTTCATGCAGTTCTCTTGGAGGATTGGGCATACGTCGCAAATCGGCCCACTGTGGTTGGATGGGAAAAGTGACTCCATTTGTCGTCAACAACCATTCAAGCATAGGTAACAACACACGGTCGGAACTACCGTCAGAGAGCAGTGTAAAGCGCAACATGTCCACACGATTTACTCAGCAGGCTCAAGACCGGGTAAATAGGGTTGCAAATCCTCTCGATCAATAACGCGCTTAAAGGCGGACGAATAACCATTGGTCAGTGACTTATCAATGATTACCGGATTGAGATAGGTAAGAAGCTCCCCAACTGGAACAACAAAATTCGTTTCGGGTGCATCCGCCCGCCATGTGCCAGATAATCCAGCGAATTCTACGCATTGAAAACGGTCACGATTTTGAATTTTTTGTCTGAGTGTAGCGACCAATAAGCTATCGTCTGGAACTTGTTGTACAACACTAGGAGAATGTGTATTGATGATAACCTGTCGAAAAGCATTATCTGAGTCGATAGGCTCCGATGTATCCATGGCAATATTCTGCAATAATGCAATCATTGCTGGAATTCGCGCAGGATAAATACCATTCTCAGGTTCTTCCATACAAAGCAGTCCCTGTGTTTCGACATCTAACTCCAATACGGCAAGCGCCAAGAAGCGCAGCGTGCCATCAGACAAAGATCGGGCAGCATGTTCTGTACCATTGTGTTCCCGAATCATTAACGTGAGTAGTTCTCGCCGTTCATCACGATCTACCCATACAGTATTCACATCATCGATCAACGCTGCGAGATTATTAGCAATCTCTTGGTAAACCTGTGCTTCCCGAATATCGCTATCATCCTCACTATCATGATCCTTTCGATGCGCAAGGTAATCGAGAGTCGCCGCCAAATGGGAACCATCGTTACCGAGCGATGGATTTACATTAAACGGATCTGATTTACGCAACGCGGATGGCTCTAGTTGTAGGAGTCGCCACGACTGCATTTCCCGTCTTGCTAGTAAGGCAGTGGGGCTTTCAACTGCGTTGGATGCCGAGACGACGGTTCGGGGCAAACTGCTTGCAAGAAAGGGTTTAGGACGACCACGAGATTTTTTCTTACCCGTTCCACTTCCGCCATCTTGATGCAAATTGATAATGGTGACATCGTCATCGATTCTCGTTGAAATAAATGGAGCCGAATTTTGACGCCCCCTCCCAACAATGACCGAGTCAAACCATTCGCCACTATGAGGGAAAAATAGATAATTCTTGGCTTTGCTGCGATTAATGGGATGAAGTTCTTCTCGCAATATTTCTAATGGGCCACGAGATCGTTGATGACCATCAGGACGATACGCAATCGTCAAGGCATATCTCACAAATGTAATCGCCGCTTCCGCCTCTTGCCCAAGATCATCTATACCTGTCGATGGAATAATCATTTCGACTTCAAATGACATCTCATCCGCATGATGATCACCAATATGATGAAAAATACTGCGGATAGTACCAGAACGCTCGTGCTCTGAGCGAATCGATTGGGCCGCTTCCACAAGTGTATGGTCGGCCAGCAAACTCAAGAAGCGAATTGCATCGAACAGATTCGATTTGCCGACGCCATTTGCACCTGCCACACATGTGAATGGCCCAAAGCGGACATCAACATCAACCAGATTTTTGAAACCAGATACCCTCAACCGGGTGAGCATATCAATAAACTCCTGTCATCATGTTCAATTCCATTATGACAGATAATCACGCCCTAAACAACGCGATGCGATAGGGGTACAACTCTGCACGGAAGATGCGATTTTGCACAGCCGGGTCTTGCTCAATGATGGCGCGGGCTTCGGCTTCGCTTTTGGCTTGCATGATGATGATGCCCATGCTCGTATAATCGGTGTTTTGCGTGCGGCCAAAGAGCACCGCCGTGCCGTCATCGATGAGACGTTGCAAATAGTC
>RFIA01000178.1 GCA_003695675.1 Chloroflexota bacterium | reverse complement strand
TGCAACTGCTGCAACTGCCGCAAAATTATCTTTGAGGCTACGTGAGGGATGAGCTTGGGCAATAAACACCTTTCTCGTCGGCGCTTTTTGAAGGCGATGTTCGGTTCTGCCGCCGGGACGATGATCGTTGGTTTTGGCGGATTTGTTTATGGGAACAATATCGAAGCCGGGCAAATTGAAGTCAAGCCGGTTGACCTCACGCTGCCGCGACTGACCGCGGCCTTTGACGGGTATCGCATTGCGCAGATAAGCGACATTCATACTGATGGTTGGATGACCCCCGACCGTTTGCGACACATCGTCGCGTTGATCAATCGTGAAGAGCCGGATATGGTCGCCATCACGGGTGATTTTGTCACAGGAGACGCCGAACGGCACGCGGCGGGCTTGATTGATACGTTGCGCGAATTGTCGCCGCACGATGAAGTCATCGCTGTGCCCGGCAATCACGACCATTGGACAGATATTGATGTCGTGCGTGGTATCATGCGGGAAAGCGGCCTCCGCGATGTCAGTAACGGCGTATTCACACTGCGACGCGGTGGCGAAGCGTTACACATCTGCGGTGTCGATGATGTGTGGTATGGGCACGACGATATTGATGCCACTTTGTCGCAATTGCCCGATGATGGCGCGGCGATTTTGCTGGCGCACGAACCGGATTTCGCCGATGTCAGCGCGGCGACCGGACGCTTCGACCTGCAACTCTCTGGGCATTCACATGGCGGTCAGATCATTTTGCCATGGCTTGGCCCGCCGGTGTTGCCGTGGCTAGGGCGCAAATATCCGAATGGGCAGTATCAAGTTGGTGAGATGATTCAATATACCAATCGCGGTGTGGGGATGGTCATGCCGCGTGTGCGCATCAACTGCCGTCCTGAGGTGACGATTTTCACACTGCACGGGCCACGCTGACCGCCCACAAGCGCGGCAAGCACGTTCGTCTTGTGGGCAACGGTTCGGCACTTCGCCCTCGCGTGCTGCCGGTTTCGGATTATACTGAGAGTCGTTATTCATCATGCAACATGAAAGCTCATCACCATCATGCGACTCGGCATTATTGGATTACCGAATAGCGGCAAAACAACGATCTTCAATGCGCTGACGGGGCAGGAACTGGCGACCGGCGCGGCGACGAGTGGGCAATTTGAAGTGCATACGGCCGTCGTCAACGTGCCGGATGAGCGCGTCGATATACTCAGCGCGATGTACAAGCCGAAGAAAACCACCTACGCCACCGTCACCTACACCGACATCGGTGGGCTGGACAAGGGCATCGGCGAAGGTGGACTCAAGGGGCAATTCCGCAACGAACTTGCGCAGGTTGACGGCTTCGTCCATGTCATCCGCGCCTTTGAAAATGACACCGTGCCGCATCCACAAGGAACGGTGAACCCACAACGCGACCTCGAATTGTTGGACAGCGAATTTTTGCTGGTTGATCTCGTCACGGTCGAAAATCGTCTCGAAAAGCTCGAAGATGAACTGCGCTTGAAAGGCAAAAAAGTTGACAAAGCGGTGCCCGACGAAATCGAGATGATGAAGCGGCTCAAAGCGCAGCTTGAAGCCGAACAACCCCTGCGCGATTTGGAACTGTCGGCGGATGAAAGCAAGAGTTTGCGCGGCTTCGGTTTGCTGACGTTGAAGCCGGTGCTCGTCGTCGTCAACATGGGCGATGAATTGCAGGATGTCGATGAGCTGATTACCTATCCGCATCGACACAGCAATGTCGTCGGCTTGCAGGGCAAAATCGAAGCGGAATTGGCACAACTTGACGATGACGACGCCGAGCTGTTCATGGCGGAATACGGTATCGCCGAATTGAGCGCAGCGCGGGTGATTCGGCTGTCGTATCAATTGATGCAGATTTTGTCATTCTTCACCGTCGGCGAGGACGAAGTGCGCGCGTGGAGCACGCCGGTCGGCTCGAAGGCGCCGGAAGCCGCCGGTGCGATTCACACCGATTTGCAAAAAGGCTTCATCCGCGCGGAGGTGATGAAGTTCCCCGAATTGATTGAAGCCGGCAGCGAGTCAAAACTCAAAGCTGCCGGGAAGCTGCGCGTCGAAGGGAAAGATTACATCGTGCAAGACGGCGACATTCTGCACATTCTGTTCAATGTGTGACGATGCCACCGCCTCGCCATCAATTTGGTGGTTTTTGTGCCCCTAAACAGTGCCCTTCAGGGTACTTGTCTTGCCCGGTAGCCGGAGACTTCAATCTCTGGCAGCATCTTGCCGCAAGAATCAACTGCGCTCGGCAATCGTCCAAATATTGAGATTGTCGAGTTGCGCCTCAAGGAATTCGCCTTCGCCGATGACGGAAGCAAAAATGCCCGTGACCCCTTCAGTATGCGTATTGTCTTTCGCTTCGGCAATCAAATCGCCATTGACATACAAAGCGAGATAATTGTCGAGGCACACGGCCGTCAGGGTATTGATCGGTTGCAAATTGGTGATCGGCTCAGGATTGGTGATTAAGTCTGTGCGTTCGCCTTCTACCCATCGCGCGATGTTGTAAAGCCCGTCGCCGCCAATCCAAAAACGATACCCATTGTTCCCCGTATCCGAACGACAAATGACGCCGGTCGCGTTGATGTCTGTGCTGCCGCTCTGCTGAATATCGACTTCGATGATCGTATCGCGCATCAAATTGCCATTGTTGGCCCACGCCGACTGATCGTCGCGAATAGTCGCCGCATAAACGCCGTCTTCAACGCCGAAATCGATACCCTCTTGGACGAAAGGCAACCACGCATCGGGTCGATTGAACGGTTCTTGCAATATATGGCGCAATACATCGATCTCCACACTGCCTTGCGACAAGTCCGCACGCGGTCGTTGCATTGCAACCTCGACAGGCTCTGCCGCAGCCCATACCGTGACGTTATCGACATTGACGACAAAAGGTGGTTCGCCGGTATACAGCGATGCCGTCCAACTCACGAAACCATCGCTAAATGTGGGATCGACCGTCTCGGTCAAAAGCTGACCATTCGAATAAAATGCCAGATAATCGTCAACACATACTGCGATCAGATGATTATTTTGTTGAATAGCGCCAGTATGTTGCCCCTCAGCAATGGTGACAAATTCACCGTCGGCAAAGCGCGTGATCAAATATTCCCCAAGCGGTGTCACCTCAAAGAAGTAACCCTGTGGGTCGAGATACGTCTGCATACGGCACATGATGCCCGCCGAAGCATCAATATTGGCGCTGTTCTCAAATGCGACATCCGCTTCAATCACGACATCGCTATAATTCGTTTGTATCGCTTCCCACACAAATGTTTCGGGCCTCTTGACCTCCATGCGATACTGTCCATTGGCAACACGCAGGTCACTCCCTTCATCTATAAACGGTTCCCACGCCGCTTTGTCAGTAAAATCGTCGCTTGTCAGCATATCGCCGACAATGACCGGATTCAGTGCTGTGTTGAGCGTCGCTTGTAGTGTGTTTGTGTCTTGCGCTTGTGCTGGATAGATCAAAACAAGACTCAACACGAACAGCAAGAAAATAGACTTCATGACTCCCTCCTTATGATAAGCGATGTACATTCATTATAATCCGTTTGCTCTATCATGTTGCCAAACGCAGCAAAAATAAGTATTAATATGCTGGCTGATGCTGTCTAGCAATCAACGTGACCCGTGGGGCTATTGTCTTAACAGGCGCAATCTTTTGCGGTATGATTAGCGCATTCAACAAATTGAGCGAGGAGCTTTTGTTATGGGTCATAGTACCATGGTGAGAAAAATGACGATTGTCTTTGGTATCGTCATGGCGGTAGCGATGTTGGCAACGGTCGTGTTGCCTTTGTTCGGGCAAGGTGTTGGTCATAGCCTGACGCGGACGACGACCGGCGATGTGTCGAACAACGACGGTCATAATCCCGCCGTCATTCCAACCTTCCCACCGCCGGACACTAATTTTGACAATATTTCGTTCGACAATCGCTATTTTCATCCGACCGGCCTGTTCACCATTGCGCAACCCGAAGGTTGGCAGGCGCTTTCGCCCACGATTCGACCGGATGAGGTACAAGTTTCGTTGAGTAACAGCCAAAATTTGAGCGTGCTGCAAGCCTCGGTGACGAAACCGGACAATCCTGTCACCACGGCAGCCGATCTCGACGCATTTTTTTCGGAAGACTTACTCAACACGAGTTGGGCGACTTATAATTCATGGGAAGAAACCGGGCGCAACATCCTCGACGACCGCATTGTGATTGACTTTGCCGTGCAAACACGCGGGCAAAATTTCATCGCTCGACAGGTGTCGTGGGTGGACGAAGCCGGTGTGATCGACAGTGTGCGCGTCATCACGCCGGAGAATGCCGCGCCGTTGTTGCAATTTCTTGCCGAAACCGTCCCCCCAACACTCGAAACCAACGACTTCTTCCTCGCGTCGCCATTTGAATGGCGTTCGTATGCTGATGATGCCGCTAGTCACGTCATTCGCTATCCCAACAGTTGGACAGTGACCGACAGCGCACCGGGACGACCGGCGAGTATTAGTGGCGACGATGTCGCGCTGCGCGTCGAATCCGAAGCCGATGTCGCCATCAGTGATCCCGATGCAGCCGCCGGATGGGTGACGAGTTTGCGCGGTGGAGTCAATGTGTTGAGTGTCGAACCGGTGACGCGCGGCGGTGTTGACGGTTTTTCGGTGGCATACAGCTTTACCGATGTCGATGGCGAACCCTTTAGCGGCCTCGCGGTATTGCTCAACGGGCCGGACGATCAATTACACGTCGCCGACTTGCGTTTTCCCGGCGGCGATGTCAACTTGAATGAAGTGGACGGCGACAGCGAATACAGCGATCTCGCGAATGTGATGGAAACATTCACAATTTTGCCGGAAGCCGCCGAGTAATCTTTTGCAAGTGGAACATCATGGGCGGGTCAATACGACGCGCCCTTTTTTATTCGCTGTATTGTCGTTCGCAAGTTTCTGGCTGCCAAAACGATACACTGATGTGGGTTCACCATGTTGATTTGAGCAGTAGTACCAGCGAGATAGAGCGAAAATTTGGTGTCGCCGTTATAATGAATCTGCAAATGCTTTTCATTTTAAGATAAGCCGCGAGGGGTGGCTGTTATGCGACAGAGTCGAATCATAATATGGATGTTGTTGGGGTTGATGTTGCTGGTTGTTTTGCCGACAGCAAGCGCACAAGAATTCGGCACCAATTGGACGGCAACTTTTTTCAATACCCCGGACTTGAGTGGGCCGGTTGTTGCCACGCAGGTCGGCTTGCCGGGCATCAATTTCAATTGGGGGACGGGTAGTCCTGTGCCCGGCGCCGTCAATGTTGACGAGTTCTCTGCACGGTTCACATCGACCCAACAATTTGCCGATGGCACGTATGAATTCATCGTGACTTCTGATGATGGTGTGCGGATGTTCATCGATGGAGTCCTCGTCATTGACGAATTCGTCCCGCGTCCCTTGACGACGAATACATTCAGTTTTGCGTTGACTGCCGGTTCTCATAGCCTGACGGTCGAATATTTTGAGAATATCGACGAGGCTAGCGTGAGCGTGCAGTGGTTTCTCTCTGGTACGGGCACGGTGCCCGAAGGCGCAGTACCGGTCGGAGGTGGGGAACCGGTGCAGGCCGGCCTGACTGCGCAGGTAGATGGCGCACGGGTGAGTGGTCTTGCGTTGCGCACTGGCCCTTATCTCGGCGCGACGATTATCGGCGTGGTGACACCGGGCAACACCTACAATGTGTTGGCGCGAAACAATGACGAGGGTGTCTTCACATGGTATCTGTTGGATGCTGGGGGACGGCAGGGCTGGTCTTCTGGGCGTTTCCTACAATTGACGGGCGATGAAAATATCGTGCCGGAACAAGGCAGCGTGTTTGACACACTCGACAACCCGCCGGACACGGGCGTCACAGTACGACCGCGTGCCGTCATGAACTTGCGACGCCGACCGAGTGTGCGCACCCAACGTATCGGCAGTGTGCCGTGGGGCGCGACTGTGCCCTTACTCGGTCGCACTGTGCAGGGCGGCAATTTTTGGTTGTTGGTTCGCTATGAAGGCCAAGTCGGTTGGATATTCGCGCCATTTGTCGATGTGCCCCGCAACCTCGATGCGGTGCCGGTCTATTGATTGCGATCAGTCGTAGGGGCACGGTATGCCGTGCCCTTACGGTTGTTCACCGGCGCTGCGCTTCTCTCGCAGATAAAAGATCAAATCTTGTTCAACCGTTTCCCCACCGACTTGATGAATCGTCGCTAAAGTTTGCGCACGATGATCGGTGGCATGATTGACAACATGTATCAACACTTGAAGCCGGCTGTCGGTATATTCAACGCCACTCATAGTGCGATAGGTGAATGTCTCGTTGAGGTCATCGGGTGTCAACTTATTCAGATAATGCCATACCTCCGCTTCAACCTCGCGCCATTTTGTGCGGATGGCGTCGCGAGTCGGGTAATCTTCGTTCTTGTACATACTGCGCCATGATGTGCCTTGCAAACGCGAAAACCACAACGCCTCAGCGCTCATTGCATGCACGAGTTGCCCGTGTACCGAGCGCATCGAATAACCGACATCTTGAGAGAATTGTGCATCGCTGAGCGTGTCCACACATGCCCACACCCGCGCCCATGCCCAATAATTGTAGCGATACATCAAATGAATGCTATCGAGATTCATCTTTTTTGGCATTTTCCGCAGTCTGACGCCGTATAAAAAAACGTGGCGGCGGAAAGGGGGGCGCCACCGCCACGAGGATACAATACCGCCACAAAAGTGACCGCATTGTGCCCCTTATGATAATACATTTCCGTTAAATAGTAAGTGTCATTGTTACAGATTCGTATCAGTTATTTGCTGCTTGTTCTCAATAGTAAAAAGCCTTCTACCCATGTGAATGAAGCGGAAAGAGCAACAAGCTATTTGCCGGGCAATCCTTTCAGCCCACTGCCGGTGAGTGGCATGATGATGGTGGTATCGGCGGCGAAATCATGACGATATTCACGCAGTGCGGCGAGTGGGACAGCGCTTGTCGCCTCGACAAATAGACCGCGTTCGGCGAGCATCTTCTGTGCGGCGATGATGGCTGCATCTTGCACGCGATATGCCGCGCCATCAGTCTCTCGAATGACGCGCAAAATCTCGCGGCCACGCACCGGTTGATTGACGATGATGCCGTCGGCGATTGTCTCCTCTTCTTGGGTGACCGGCGGCGCGTTGAGTTGTTGCTCGTAACCTTGCACAATCGGGTCACATCCGGCGGCCTGTGTCGCAATCATACGCGGTAGGCGCTCAACAAGACCGGCTTCGTGCAAGGCGGCGAATCCGCGTGCGAAACCGAGAAATAAGCCGCCATGCCCGACCGGAGTCAGAATCGCGTCCGGCGCACGGTGGCCGAGTTGTTCCCACACTTCGTAAGCAGCAGTCATCTGCCCGGCGAGAAAGAACGGACTCCACGCATGACTCGCGTAGACCGTCGTCTCGGCTGCTGCATGACAGGCAGCGGTCGCAGCAGAACGGACACCGCTCACTTCGACAAGTTCTGCATTCGTGGCGATGAGGCGCTTCTTGGCGGCAGAAGCCGTCGTCGAAACGAAGATGCGGGCGTGGATACCACTTGGCCCAGCATACGCCGCAAGCGACGCCCCGGCATTGCCCGAAGAATCCTCCACAACATCGTGGACATTTTCTCCTAACAAGCGGTTGACCAGCACGGTCGTGCCCCGGTCTTTGTACGAACCGGTTGGGTTGAGATATTCGAGCTTCGCATAAAAATCGAGACCATCGACCGATGTTTGCACAAGCGGCGTCATCCCCTCGCCGAGTGAAAAGCGTTTATCTGTGGGGAGCATCGCGCCATAGCGCCACAACGACCATGTTCCGGCGTCGATGCGGTCTGCATCAAAAGGCTGCGGGTTGGCAATATCCAGAGGGCCGCCGCATTCAGGGCAACGCCAATCCCATATTGCGGCGGTTGCGTCGCAATCAATACAAATGATTTGCGGTGTATATGGGGTCATGCCCGTATTCCTAATTGCATAATTGTGTAATTTACCTAAAAGACCATTGAGCTGTGGTATGCAAGTTATCCAAAGAAACATCCTATAATAGAAAGAAATGTTTAACTTAGCAGAATAATTCAGTTACTGTATGGAGCAAATATCGATGGATGCAACACCTTTGCGCGTTTTCACCGAAGAGCAACAACAAATATGGCGTGCATTGTATAAAAAGTTAATCGTCCGTGTCGAAAAGTACGCCTGTCAAGATTATCTCACCGGTTTTGAATTGCTCGAACTCCCCGAAGATCATATTCCGACACTTGAATATCTGAACGAACGCATCACCCCACGCACCGGATGGAAGTGTGTGCATACCAGTGTGCGCTACACGTCAGCCGATGATTGGTATCCAGAATTCGCTAAGAAACATTTCCTCATCACCGATTATATTCGCTCGTGGGAAGAAATTGAATGGACGCATGAACCTGATATGTTTCATGATATTTTCGGGCATCTGCCGTTTATGACGCTCAAGCATTATGCCGAACTTGAAGAGATGTTCGCCCCGGCGTATTTACGAGCGACGACCGACGAACAGAAAGAAAATATCAAGCGATTGGCATGGTTCAGCACCGAATTTGGTCTCATTCGCGAGAATGGCGAGCGCAAATTGTTCGGCGCGGGGCTTATCTCCGGCGCGGAAGAACTCGACAATGTTGTTCAAAATCGCGTGCCCGTGATGCCGTTCACGATTGAGAATGTGATTCAATACGACAAGGCGGTTTACACACACAACAAGCAATTATTCGAGTTCGAATCGATTGACGCGCTCAAAACCGAGTTGGCGCGTTATTTTGATACAATCTAAAAATCAGATTCAACGCAAAGGCGCGAGACCGCAACGTGTCTTATCGAATTGTCGTCGCTTCAAACAAGACCGCATCGCCCTCGTCGTGCAGACGCTGCCACAACAAACGCACAACGCCCTCGCGGACGGCGAAATACACTGCAAAGCGCAAGACCGCAAACACAATTGTCGCCAAGCGACTCGACGCATCGAATTGCTTTTGCACGAGCGGGATGATGATAAAGACGCCGATGACGATGAGGACATACGTCATGATTTGTACGAATGCGAACAATCCGGCGGCGGCGATGCGTGCATCCGCACGGCTAGGGGTATGGCGTGTTGTTATCAGCGCGATAATCGTGCTGACGACGGCCATTCCGTATAATTCGATGGTGGCAATGATGGCGAGCATCGGCATATTGATCGCCAAATCTAACAAATCGGCCCTGAGTGAACCAGGTGGCGAAGCACCCATCAGGCCAAAAATTATTGTCCAGATTGCCAAAGTACCAAATGTAATGACCCATTGAAAGGTGCGAAATGATGATGAGTAGACTTTGCTCGTCGCGATGATGCCTGCGCTTAGCGATTGGTTGAGGTCAACTATTCCACCCGGCGTGACCGCCAACAAATCATAAATGCCCGAATCTTTGACACCGGCAATTGCGTCGGCGATGCGCATCGACAACCACGCGCCATATAAGACATAGGCCGGGAAGAACCAAATCGGCGCGGTGAAGGCGATCATAATCGCGAGCACAAAAGGCAATTGCGTGAAAATGAAGAAGATAGTCGGTTCCACAAACAGCGAGCCAACAATCAGGCTGCCGGTGATCACAATGATGATTGGCATGAGGCGCTTCAAGCGGCGGCGTACATCAGCCGGCACACGGAGCGTTCCATAATGCGTGAGTAGATAAGTTCTGACCGGCAAGGCAATCGATGCGTTGTCCAATCTGCGCCACAAATACCACGTTATCATCGTTTGACCACCATTCGACGCAACCAACTCCACACATTCCCAGTTACGCCGTCTTCGAGGCGAGCGCTCAAACGACGCCATAAGATAACGCCCGCAAATTCACGCACGGCGACATACGTCCCAACCCACAGCAGACCGAGTATGAGTTCGGGAATCAATCCAGACAGATTGAGCGCAGTATACAACAACGGCAGCATCACAACATTGACGAGGATGATGATGACATAGATCGCCATCTGCAAGCCGAGAAAGACCCCAACGGCGCCAAAACGCGAATTGGCACGGTCGATGGTGTATAACGGCGTCAGCATCCCGACAAGCACACTCATGACTATCGTCTGTCGTAAGTCAACATAGAAAATGAATGTTGCAACGACGACGATTATCAATGGCAAGATCGATTGTGTGTTTGTCGAAATTTCACCGATAGCTTGCAAGACCGCCAACCCACCAAAAGCGAGCAAAACATAGCCAGCAGTCATAAACCGCCCGAAGGCTTTGCCGCGATGCACGCTCGCGTTGCTGTAAGCGCGATACACACCGGGCGCACCACCCGGTGTGATACACAGCAGGTCGTGCATTCGATTTTCACGAGTCGCCGTAATCTCGCTGCTGATACGACCGGCCAGAAAAGCGGCATATAATTGAAAGGCGACCACATAAAGCGCTGGGGAGAACATGAGCGCAAGAATAGCCAGCACAAGTATCGCGAGAATGATAATGCCGAAGACCCCTAAAAAGGCTTCGCCGAACCGCAGCGAAAAAACGACCCAAAAGATCGGCAATGTGAAACTGAGCAAACCCAGTGGGTCGGCCAACAACAAAATCGGGAGTGCGACCGACCAGATGATGATCGCGCCAAAACGTGTGATGCGTGAATGTAGGAACATCGTCCACAACGACTCGCTGTGGGCATTGAGCACATGATGATAAACCGGGTCCCATTCCGGAGGATTATTGATTGAACGCCATAATCGCCATGTCAGTAAGCGCTTCAAATTGTCTCACCCCTCATGAGCATAACCGATTCGACGTAAAGACACTAAAGAGGCAAAACGGTTCAATTTCGTTTTGCTTCGCTCGATTCATGCGTGTACGCTGAGCAGTTATTCAGCAGCGAAGGTGTAGCAAACGGCTTCGCCTTCGAGAACGGTTTCGCCATCTGCTCGTTTGACCATGATTTTGAGGGTTGTCACGGGTTTAGTTTCATGCACTTTGACGACTTCCGCTTCGGCGGTGATCGTGTCGCCGATATAAACCGGCGCGGTGAATTGCCAATTTTGATTGAGGAAGACTGTGCCAGGACCCGGCATGTCCATCGCAACCAATGCGTGCAGCAAACCGGTCGTCAAGCCGCCTTGCACGACTAAGCGCCCGAAACGTGTTTTCGACGCGAAGTCTTCATCGAAATGCAAAGGATTGTAATCACCGCTAAGCTCGGCATATTGTTTGACATGCTCGGCTGTCACAGTCATCGTGCGCGTTGCAATTTGCCCGACGGATACTTTATTCAAAGATACCACCTCTACAGATTCAGTATGCTAAGTTGGTTTTATAGCGACGAGTTCCGAAATGTGATCTTCGTCGTCCGTATGGATAATTTTCCAGTCCGAAAAGAAGCCTTGTAACTCGCCAAGTTGTAACAAGTAGGCCGCATTGAAATCGCGCTTAATGGTCAAATAGCGCATGTTGAATGTCTGATAAATGACACGACCGCCCGGCTTCACCGCCGCACGCAGTTTAGCGATGAAGGCATTATCGCGATTGAGATACCGCACGACACATACAACGTTGTATGTGTCCGCCTGTAATGGATAGCTGTCGAGGTCTGCGGGGATGAAGTTGATATTGGGCAATTTACGCTTGTGTGCTTCTTGTTGACCGCGCGACAAAGCGACCCGGCTGATGTCAATCACATCGACGATATAACCCTGTTCGGCGAGCCATATTCCATTTTGGCCGACACCTCCGGCGAGGTCAAGCGCGCGCCGATCTTCGTCGAGTGGCACAGGCAAAACACTCTCGAACAATAATGGGTCGGGTGGAGGAAATGGTTTTTCGATCCGTTCTTGATAAATCTGATCCCATTTTGTACGGTCGTCGTCTGCCATATTAAGCATCCTTGCCTGCATAAACGGGTATATACTCGAGCGCATTGGGCACTTTTGCCATCGCCTCCGCATCGCCGGGATACAAGCGTGCGTCCGGCTTGCGTTGCCGACGGGCGTGTAATTGATAGGCATCGCGCAAGGTGACGAAGTCCGGCTCTCGCCAATCCGCCGGTATCGTCAGGCAGCGCATCAAGGCACGAATACGCTGCCCACCGGCGCTGTTCCAGTCCGGCGTATCATCTTGATGGAGCATTTTCCGGGCGGCGTCTGCGGCGGCATCGCCTTGCTGACCGCTCGCCTTATTCATCAAATTGCCGCTAATGCGCTCAAACATTTTTTGCGCTTTGTCTGCATCGACATCGCTCGCGAGGGTCTGTATATTTTGTGGCAAAGCATCGAAAGGGACGGCCATCACCTGCGGTTGTGGCGCTTGTTCAATCGGCGGCAAAGCGTCGAATTCACCGGCAGCGATCCGACGCACATCATCCGGCGTACAATCATCGCGCAAAAAATCAGCAAAAGCCGACTCAACGGCGACTTGTACGCGATGGTGATAGGCAGCGATTGTGGCTTGTGCCCCGCGAAGCATCACAGACAAGCATAATGCTTCGCCGACAAGTGTCGGCAGCAAAGCGGCATCAAATTCGCCATTCACACGCACCCAACCCTCGCTAGGTGGCGACACAAACAAGCGCACCGTCGTCGCGTATGCGCGTCCCGGCATGATGCCAAATGGATGATACAGGGTGTAGCCTTGTTCAGTGAGTGTTGCTTGAAGCGATTCAACCAGCGATTGATTATGGTCGCAGGGAAAGTACAGATTGTTCCAGAACACGGTTATTGCTTTCTTCCGGTTGATGCGACGAGCCTACGGTATAGAGAATGATGCTGCCGTAATCGCCAAAACCCGCTTTGCGGAGCATATAACGGTCTTCGTCTGTGTGACCGGGCGCAAATACCAGTGTACAACCCCTGCGTAATGCAATCAATGTCGCGCCGACACGCAATAGATGGGCGACATCAGGATTGCGGCCTGTTTTTGTGAGGGCAAGCGCGAGAATATGCGCCGTTTTTCCTTGAATGCTGAGGCGGGCGATGCCAATCGGCAAGCCACTATCTTGCACCATGATGTCAAGCTGCATATTTTTGTCGAGCAAACCGGCATTCGGCACAATCAACAACGGTTCGACACCAAATGTTGCGACATCATAATCGACAAATGTATCTCGCGACGAGTCGCGCCAATAATCATGACCGCGGTCGTCACCGACCACCTCAACGGTCATGCCCTGAGGCGGGCGCGGCAGTTCTAGGGTGACCCCATCGCCATGTTGTTGCAAAACGTAAGCCATAATCGGTGTTTCGCGTTCCACAATCATATTGAGTTCGCGCAACGTTTTGGCAAATAACGGCGGATACAGCCCTTCGATAAATTGCACACGCGGCACACGCTTCATCATCGACAACCGTTCAAGACCGGCCTCAATATCGTGGCCGGGCACCCACGCTGTTTTGCGACGCGGTGTGACATAATTCAAACTCGCCAACATGATCGATGGGTGATAAACTACGTCAACCATATTCATCGTTTCGCTGCGCACGCCGAGCATCGTGTGGGCAGCCAATAAATGCTCATGAATACGACGCAATACCCGCCGCGATTGTTTGATATGTTCTCGCTCTGCTTCGTTCATAATCGCTGTAATAGCCCGCTAAAATATAAAATTTCAACCGACAAGCCGGTTGAAAACAAGGATGAACCACTCTCAGTGTATCATAATTGTTACGTCTGTGACCCATCAAATCGGTTTGAAAAGGGCAACGGTAGCTTATCGTGCCCCACACAACATTTTGCTGACCCGTATGAGGCGTCTTATGGCCGACTTCTCGCTGCTGCATCGATCATTCTTTATGCCAAATGACGCATTTTTATGTCATGATATAGATATGAAGGAAGTGTTACCCGCTATGGGAATCCTCAAGGAGCTATGTTCGTGGCAAATCCTGAATTTGATCCGGAAAGTCGTATGGCGTTACCCCCAGATGAATTTATCCGCATGTTGGCTCATGATGCGAGGGCGCTTGCTGCGCTTGTCACCGGTTGGGCAGATTTAATTGACGATGGCACAAGTGCGCAACAGTGGGAAATTGAAGGCACAGAATACACCGTCTCCGATGCAATGCGCTTGATGCAAGACGCGGCCAACAAGCTCATTGCACAGCTCAACGTAGTTACACCGTATATCGAAGACTATAAACGCAAACATCCCAATGGCGGCCAGTAGAGCGTAGATTTTGTCTCTAGCGTATATCAGGGTCGCTGCCCATTGGCTGGGCTGAATCCTTTAACAAATGGCAAACCCGCCACATCATCGCCGCTAAACGGCTCGTGGCGGGTTCAATTTTCAATATCCCCTTAACGCAAATCCATGACTTGCTATGACCAAACGCCCGTGTCGCTCTCACAGCGTCGGAGTAGACTTGAGAGACAAGCACAGATTGGTACATAGGCATACATGCGCTGATTACCGAGCAATCGTGATGATGACATCGGTTGATGGCTGGCTAGGTGGAGTCAGATCGGTGATGCGTACAACCACTGTACCTGTTGCAACACCACTGATGTCAACAGCCCCCACGTAAGCACCGTCATCGCCAAAAGCATCGCGGAAGCCGAGAATATTGCTGCCATCATCAACCATTCGTCCTCCATTGACGATGCTAGCGCTGCCTGAAACCACCGTGACCACCAATTCATGACCAATTGCTGGCAAACCAAATTCATCTTGTGCGAAAGCGATGATTTCAGCCATTTCTCCTGCATCTGCTGGATCGGGTGAAACAACCGCCAAAATACGAGTTTCTGCCCCAATCGACAGATTGGCGTCGGTTGTCCCAATCCCGGCGATGCCCCGATCTGTTATGCGTAGTTGCACATTTTGGTTGCTAGCGGCCTGTTCGTTGATTTCATAGATCGCCGAACTGATATTGTCACCGGCTACAAGGTCTGGGAAAATCCCATCGTCGTTTGGTTGCGTGATGATTTCACCCGGCCCTGCTTCAATATTCACCGAATACCGATTCGTGATGTTGCTGTTCAAGAATTGATCGTTCACGTCGTAGATGTCGATAACAGAGCGAACAACACGGTTGGTGGGTATTGTATTGGGGAAGACGACAACCTCCGGCTCGCGAAGTGTACTCAAATCAAGCACAGTCGTCCCGGTGACAACATCACCATTCGTGGCCGAAAATGTAGCGCGAATATCTACGGTGGTATCTCTGCCCGCAGTACCACTGGTATATTGCGACACATAAATACCAGTACCCTCTCGCGTCAGCGAATTCAGGATTTCAGTACCCCGTTCTTGAATTCGACCTTGCCCGGTAATCAAGGAAAACTCGGCCGCATCTTCAAGACCGCGTATGGCATTGCCGTCAACATCAGTGGCTAAGGCGACAATGAGCGCTTCGCTCTCACCATCTGAAAAGAATGGCTCGTCCGCAAACGATTCTAACACAACCCGATCAATGATGCCCGGGCTGACTTCCGTGACTGTGTTGATTGTCAATTCGGTACGCGGAACACCGGGGGATTGCACATCCACGATTTGTATGACTGATGGGCCGGTGATCTCTGAAGCGATGAAGGTAAAACTGTAGACGCCGGTTCCTTCTCCATTAATTGTGATTTCATCAAACCCAACCACATCGCCGGGACCGCTAATGATATCGGCCTCAAGATCATTCGCGCCGAGTCCGCTCACCAAATCGCCATCACCATCACGAACGGCAACGAGGATGACCGAGGTGTTTTCAGGTTTTGGTCGTGAATTGCCGCTGAGTCGCCCAACAGTGACAGGCAGCGCAACAGCCGACAAGTTGCTTGCCTCAACCACATTGATTGTGGTAGTCGCCCGGATGGGATTGGTGATTGTGGGGAGCGAGACTTCAATCGTTGCCTGACCGGGAGTCGTGGCACTTCGATAGAGTGCCGCATAGCGCCCACGAGTGCCTTCGATCATCACCTCATAGGGTAGGGTTGCAGCAGTGCTTGAATCAGCGGGGCGAGTGGATCGCGTAATCGGGGTGATCGTTCCTGCGCCGTTGACGATACGGAAGCGCACGTCAGCATTTTCAACCGGGCGTCCGAGTCCATCAACAACATAAGCTATAATAGTAGCCGTGTCCACACCATCGTTGACGACATCCGTATCATCAACACGAACCGTAATCTGCTCGGCTGTCACAAGGTCTATTGAAACAGTCGCGACAGGAATCGGATTATCCGGAGAAGACAACCATTCAGCTGCGATAGTGACGGTGCCGGCCACGGTACCCGCCCGCATACGGGCGACATACACTCCATTCCCGATATTGACACCATCAACCGCGATTTCTGTTTCTTGTCCTTGATTGCCACTCAAAGTAGCGATGGAACCAACCTGTGGGGTACTCAAGTAGGCTCGCCCTTCTTGTAAAGCAAAGCGTACTCGTTCACCATCAATACCACTGCCGTTTTCGCTCGTCAAGAAGGCGTACAATGTGGTTGAATTATCCCCGTTTGCCAACAAAGTCGTCAGCGTAGCTTCGGCGCGAAGACCATATAGCACCGACTGTGTGTTAGCTTTGGCGCTGCTGATACCGAACATCAAGCTCAGCATCAACGCACCCCATAACATACTGTAGAAAAGTCGTTTCATGTTTACAATTCTCCTCATTATGTAGGTGAATAAGCCTCGTCCGTAACATAAAACATGCTGCTAGCAAGACGGATTCATCACCAAGTCCAGTAAAATAACCCGCAACTCGAATAATGAAGAAAATTATAAACTCACAGGGAAATATACGCTGTCAGATAGATGACAGTCAGGATGATTCAGAGGGGTTTGCGCAAAGACCGCTGAAGCTGTTCAATTTAAATATCTAAATGATTAGATAGGATGTGTTCAAAAAACATTACTTGTTTTTCGACTATGACCAAACGCCCGTGTCGCTCTCACAGCGTCGGAGTATACTTGACTTGAGAGGATGAATATAAAAATGTGATGAGGTAGTAAAATGGCTGACGATCCACAAAAAGCATTGCGTGAACATGTGATTAATCTACTCGATGGCCGCAGCGCCCATTTGACATTTGATCAGGCCGTTGCCGATTTCCCGACTGAACACATCAACACGAAACCACCCAACGTCCCCTATTCGTTTTGGCATTTGTTGGAGCATCTACGTATCGCCCAATGGGACATTCTCGAATATGTGCGCAATCCGCAGCACAAATCCCCCGAATGGCCGAAAGGGTATTGGCCCGCGCCGGACATTGAGGCTGATGAGATTGTATGGAAAGCGACGATTGAGTCGTTCAAGCGCGACCTGCGCGATATGAAAGCGATTGTCGCCAATGTCGAAAATGATTTAATGCAGCCGATTCCACATGGGTATGGTGGGCACACAATTTTACGCGAGGCGCATTTGCTAGCCGACCACAACGCCTATCACATCGGGGAACTCGGCATCCTACGACAAGTCGTAGACGCATGGCCGAATGACCGTTAATCATGCGCGAATACGCGACCACACGAAAGTAACGATCACGAGTCGAGTGTCACCACGGCGATGAAGTTCGTATTGTCCTCTTCGTTGACGATGCCGCCGATGACGATGCGATTGGCCGCCGCTTCAAACAAACGCAGGTTTTGTTGTGCGCGGGTGTCGGCCATCAAATCATCGAAAGTGACATTGAGTAGTGCGTCAACATTGCGGTTGCTGAGCAAATCGCTGAGCGCGATTGTTGTCACGTCTCCCAGCGCGTCGATTCGCATCAGCGAGAAAGACTTCCCATCCTCGTTCATCCATACGACCGAATCATCCGCGAGTACATCAAAAGCCGGTGTGTTGATCGGCAACGTTGCGATTTCATCAATCGTGTTGATGTCCCATATATGAACCTGTTCGGTTTCGCGGTTGTGGAACAAGATTTGCTCCCCATTGTTTGAGAATATAACCCGACGAATATTGAAACGCGGTTCGATGAATGTCTCAAAGGCGAGTACGCCTTCGCCGGTTTGCCCATCCCACAACCATATATTGGTATTCGCCATCACGCCAACGACGCGATCATCAACCGGTGAGGTCGCATAAGCGGACAAATTATTCGGTGGCCCATTGCGTGCCCGCTCATCGAATTCGACAAATGTATCGAAGTGTTGTGTCAGAATATGAGTCATGTGCCCGGTTGATGTGTCCCACAACTGCAACAACGGCACATTAAACCCTGCCCCTGGGATGACGATTGTGCTGTCATCACTGAGTAAGTGTAATGGCAACGGGCCGGGAGACAACAGCCCCGTCAAAATCGTCTTCTCTAACGTGCCGGCCGCCACATCCCACACATTCAAATCGCCGTTGGTGTGCAGCGAAATCAGTTTGCTGTTGTCCGACGTAAATGCGAGACCGCGCACATAATCGGTGTGGCCGGTGAATTGAGTCGTCACCGGTTCATTGCTGGACAGGTCAACGACCGTAATCGGCAGCAATTCGGCAAAGACTTCGTTGTCGATAAAGATGCTGTTCTCATACGTCGCCAGAAAGTTGCCATCCGGCGACAAGCGAACATGGACAAATCGCCCCGACGCAATCGGGATGATGTCGAGTGTGGTGTCCTCTTGGGCAAGTGCGGGCGCACCTCCGCCGATGAGACCGATGATGAGCAAGATGGTGATGAGCATAAACCAACGTGTCATGTGTATCCCCCTTGAAATTAAAATGTTGAGCTTTGTGGTTGAAAGTGTTTTCTCAGTATACATCTGCTGGTCAAGTCATGCTGCGAGACCGGCATGGCAACTTGGACTCATTCTTGCCTCGCGCAGTACCGGCGGGTACGATATGATTGGCGCGAAAATTTGTATGATTCTCAATATGCAGGAGTGCAATCATGGCGAGAGATGCTGTCCATACCGATAAAGCACCGGGCGCGATTGGCCCCTATTCGCAAGCGGTCAAAGCCAACGGGTTCGTCTTCACTGCCGGGCAAATCGGTGTTGACCCGGTGACGGGCGAACTTGCCGAAGGGATCGAAGCGCAGACGCGACAGGCCTTAGAAAATATCAAGCAGGTACTCGAAGCCGCCGGTACAAATATGGACAATGTGGTCAAGACGACGGTTTTTCTCGGCAACATTGATGATTTTGCGGCGATGAACGAGGTATACGTCACCTTCTTCAGCGAACCGCGCCCGGCACGGTCGGCTTTTCAGGCCGGGCATCTGCCGCGCGGCGCCCTCGTCGAGATCGAGACGATCACAAAATTGCCGGATTGATGATCGTCGTTGCGGCATAACTGCGAAAAAATCAGCTAACGGACGAATTTCTCTAGGTTGAGTAGTGACTTTGTTGCGATATAATTTGTTGGGGTACGAGTGTGTTCTGCCCCTTGCCCGTTAAAAATTCATGATGGAGATGCAATCATGGCGGTGAATATCGCTGAACGACCCCTGACAATCGATGGCATTGCTGATTTGCTCGGCGACGATGCCGACGCGCTGCTCAATCACACATCAACGACGATTCCGAAAGCACACTTGAATTTGCCCGGCCCGCATTTCATCGATGAGGTGTGGTATCACTCCGACCGCAATCCGCGGGTGCTGCGCAGTTTGGCGACGATACATCATCACGGACGCCTTGCCGGGACGGGGTATCTCTCGATTCTGCCGGTTGACCAAGGCGTGGAGCATTCGGGTGGGGCGTCATTCGCGCCGAATCCGATTTACTTCGACCCGGAGAATATCATCCGCCTCGCGATTGAAGGCGGCTGCAACGCTGTCGCTTCGACGTTCGGTGTGCTCGGCGCGACAGCCCGCAAATACGCGCACAAAATTCCCTACATCGTCAAGATCAATCACA
This sequence comes from Chloroflexota bacterium, assembly GCA_003695675.1. Lineage (GTDB taxonomy): Bacteria > Chloroflexota > Anaerolineae > Aggregatilineales > Phototrophicaceae. Next base: position 10,818 of record RFIA01000178.1, on the reverse strand, counting down.
ACGAATTGCTGACGTATCCGAATAAGTCCGACCAAATCATGTTCGGCAAGGTCAAGCAAGCATGGGATATGGGCGCAGTCGCCGTCGGCGCGACGATTTACTTCGGCTCAGAACAAAGCTCGCGGCAAATCATCGAAGTTGCCGAAGCCTTTTATCAAGCGCACGAACTCGGCATGGCGACGGTGCTGTGGTGCTACACACGCAACTCGGCTTTCAAGATCGACGGCATCAATTACGAAACATCGGCTGACCTAACCGGCCAAGCCAATCATCTCGGTGTGACGATTGAGGCCGACATCATCAAGCAAAAACTGCCGACGAGCAATGGCGGATACAAGGCGCTCAACACGGGTTCGTCATCGTATGGCAAACTCGACGAACGTATTTACACCGAATTGACGAGCGACCATCCGATTGACCTGACGCGCTATCAGGTGGCGAATTGTTATATGGGACGCGCCGGATTGATAAGCTCCGGCGGCGCAAGCGGCGACAACGACCTCGCCGATGCCGTCGCGACCGCTGTCATCAACAAACGCGCCGGGGGCACCGGCCTCATCAGTGGACGCAAAGCCTTTCAACGTCCGATGGACGAAGGCGCCGCACTGCTCAACGCGATACAAGATGTCTACCTGTGCGAAGATGTGACCGTGGCGTAACGTCATATACGCACGAATTGTAGGGGCACGGCATGTCGTGCCCTCACAGCCAACGGTAGCTGTCGGTTTCAACCGGCAGTATGGTAAAATATCTTGTCCCCTAAAGCCAAATATCCCCTACAATTCGGCTCGCATTGAGCCGAGCGTGTTGTGCCCCAATGATTAGGTAGGCATCACTCATAGCGCAGTACATTCAACACGCGCTCGCGGATGGCGACGCGGGCGCTGAGGAAGGTCGCCAACCACGCGATGCCGATTGCCGCGAGGACGAGCAACGCGCCGGTCAAGATCGCGCCTTGCGGGATCGGAATCGTTTCGCCGAGACCGAGCGTCGTCATCACCGATGTGCCGAGCACGCTGATACCGATGCCGAGCACCGCGCCGACGAGGCCGATGAGGGTATTCTCAAGCAGCATGATGATGAGGACGCGCTTGCCTTTGAGGCCGATTGCTTTGAGCACACCGATTTGCCGTCGGCGTTCGAGCGTCGCTAATGAGACGGTGTTCGCCATAATCGTCGCCGCCGCGAACAATGACAGCAAGCCGACGAGCGTCGGTATCGCGCTGAATTGATCGATGAGGCGTTTGAGTAAGCCGTCGATGAACGTGATGTCGAAGGCGAAGACCAATGGTATCGACGACAATGACAACAACACTTCGTTGAGGTGGTCTTCATCGACCTGCAAAATCGTCAACTCGAAGTCGATATCGCCATCGAGAACATCCGGCGCGACGAGCAAACTCGAAAAGCGCGGCGGCCCAAAATCTTCATCCGGCGCCAGCAAACCAACCACCTCGACATCGTAGGCGCGGTCATCGTTCCAAAATGTGACCGTCGAACCGAGCTTCAGTCCGGCGTTGAGCAATTCTTCAGTCGCTTCGGCGACCATGACCGGCTGCCCTCTGTCTTCAAGCGTCAAGTCACGCCCGGCGAGCACCGTGCCGTTGTTGAGCGTCGGGTTATTCGTGTCGCGCACGACGACATCATCGAAAAAGCGGCTGCCGACACTTCTGCTGTCGATGTGTGTCATCCGAATGTCGTCGTAATTGATGATGCGCGTGGTATAGCGCACGCCTTCGAGTGCTTCGAGTCGCTCGTCGATCAAATTGTCGCTCAACGAAGGGGGCAAAATCGGCACGACGATGACATTGCCGCCGAAGGTTTCTTGCAATGACAAGCGTAAAATATCGCGCAAGCCCTCGCCCCAAAAAACGATGCTGCTCAACGCGAACATGCCGACACTGAGCGCTAGCAGAGTCGTCGCCGTGCGGATGCGGCGCGTCGTCAGATTGCGCAGCGCGATATGCAAATCGACGCTGCCGAAAGCCGGTAGGTGGCTGATGAACCAGACGACAATCCACAACAAACCGATGAGAATGCCGATAATCAGCAGCGTCACACCGACGCCGACGATGCCGATCATATTCGGGCTGAGCGCGGGCAATTCGTCCCGCGCCGCGACATTGTAGGCCGGCGTCAAAATACGTCCGGCGATGAGGCCGAGCACGACGGTGACAATGATGAGCGCCAACAACGATTGCAAAATGCCAACGCCGGGGAAGTGCGACTCATTCGGTCGCAGGATAATCGCCGGGCGGATGCGCGTCGTCGTCAACACGGGCAATACGCCGAAGATGACCGTCGTCGTCACACCGAGCGCGAAACCAAAAATCACCACTTCGGGGTGAAAGCGCCACACAAGCGGTTGCTGCACGAACGCCTCGCCGAACGAGTTGACCGCGCCGCTCAACGCGAGACCGGCAATCACGCCAACGAGACTGCCGACGATGCCGAGCAAAAAGGCTTCGGCGACGAACAAACCGGCCACCTGCCGCCCCTTGAGGCCGAATGTCTTCAGCGTGGCAATTTCCATCGTGCGCCGCCGAATCATGACGAGCATCGTGTTCATGATGCCGACGCCGCCGATGAGCAACGCACCGAGTCCGAGCACGACGATGAAGCTGCCGACGAAATCGGCAATCTCTTGATTGTCTTGCAGCAATTCATCGACCGTTTGGATACGCGGTCGGCGGGTGAACAAGCGGCTGAGTTGCCGCTCCATCGCTTCGAGGTCGGAACCGGGCGGGACCGTCAGTGCGATGCGATTCGGGCCGGGATCAACTTGTAATTTTTCGGTCAACGCGAGATCGAAATACGCAAAGCCGAAAAATGCCGAGAACGGGTCGCGCAGGCTGGCTTCGGTTTCCGTCGGGATGATGCCGCGCACGATGAATTCATCTTCTGTATTGCTGACGCGTACCCTATCGCCGACTTCGATGCCCTGCGATGCGGCGAGATTGTCGCTGATGACGACTTCATCGCCGCCGGTGAATAATTCACGCAATGGCGTGCCGCGTGGTTCGAGCGCTTCGATGTCGCCCGTCGGCGGGAAGGTTTGCGGATCGATAAAAAACGAGTTGATGAATTGCGGGCGTCCGACCGTTTGCGCATCAACCGCCGTCACCTGAATGTTGCTCGCCATAATGTAAGCGGACATATCCGCGTCGTTGTCGGCAACCCATTGCTCAACACGCTGCATATCATGTTCGGAGAAAAATTCATGGTCATCATCACCGCTGAATGAGAAGGCCAATGGCCCACTTGAGGCGCGTTCTTCGAGTTTGATGTCGCCATGATTGACGAGGCGCACGTTCTCGATCAGCGAGTCTTCAATCGCGAGGCTCAAGCTGCGCAGCGCGACGACCGTCGCCACGCCCGCCGCAATCGACAGAATCGCGAAATTCGTCCACCGGCCACCGCGTCGCAAATTGCGCACGGCATAACTCAGATAAAACAGCAGTTGGGTCATAAGTGTCCTCATGGAATTAAAAAGTTATTGAACCGCAAAGGCGCAAAGAACGCAAAGAAAATAAAGATATTCAAGCAATCAACAAAAGCTCATGCGAATGTCGTTTTGACAGCACATACTTTTGCGGTAGCATCGCCGTGACCACCTGCGATTTATATGTCTTGAGCATGTCAATCAATTGTGCTTGTGATGGGATGCCATCATCTCGATACGAGATGACAATCATACTATCGCGATGTCGGGCGACTACCGTGTCGAAGGCATCCAAAATTGTCGCGGCATTCGTCCACACAGAGGGCACGGGTAACAATCGTTTATGCTTGCTTTTGTAATCAATCATTTGCGGCCATTCATCGTAATGTGTGATACCCTCTAAAAAATGATAAAAATCGCGGTAATCAACACCGACTTTTTGGGCGTTGACATAAGGTGGGTCGAGATACACCAAATCCGCCCCGACCGGTGTTTCAAAAGCGTCAAGATTCAGGGCACGATTGTCGCGCTGATTGTCGAAGACGGCGCGGTTCGCTTCATCGACAAATGCTCGAAAGTGCGATTCAAATGGTGTGTCCCATGTTATCCTGTTGCCGAAAGAACGCGACACATCTGCAGTGCGCATGTATAAATTGGCACGATGAAACAGATTGTAAGGACGCTTGATGATGCACGCTTGAAATAAAGCGAAATAAGCTAATGCCTGTTTGTAACGATTGTCGATAAGACCGTTGATATTGTGAATGACGACATCTAACCAATAGTTTTCTTCATCGGTGAAGTAAATATCGCCAAATGTTCGGCTGATGAAATCAGGATAATCGACAGTATTGTGGTGCGTGAGAATATCATCGACCTCTTCTGGGGATAGAGTCACCTCAGCGTTCTCAATCAATGCCAGCCCAATCTGCCAATTAAATGTCAGCATGTCGTTGTATGTCACTTCTTTGCCCATCATCTTGAACAGATAACTGACGATGCCGGTCCCGCCGAAGACATCCAAAACGCTGTCGAATTCATGCCTCGTCATATTTTCACGAATCCATTCGATATGTTTGCGTTTGCTACCTTGAAAGCGTGTCGAGGGGAAAATTGTCTGAGCGCCTATCTCCTGCGGAAATAAGGGCAATTGTTTGCTTGGTGACATTTACGCTACCCAATATAATATGCTCTTATGCCATTCATTATAGATGATACCTGACGTAAACTATACGCACAAACCCGCCGCAGCGTTGTAGCGCGTTGATGTTGTCATTGCGCTATTATGACTCTCAGGTTAGAATTTTCTGATGGTTATTCGTTGTGTTTCCGTCGCTTGTAGATTGTCATTCATGTGTATAATAAAAAAAGTGACACAAGAACAAATTTCCCTATATTGTATGTGGAGTATGATCTGGAATGCCGGATTCAAATTTAAATATCGATGCGGAAGTTGGCAACCTGAACGACGAAATCCAACGTCTGCAAACATTAGCAGACGACATCGCTTCGTTGCTGCGCAGCCAGAGCAAAATTCTCGAACGGCGTAATTTGCGCTTGCCGACTGCACCGGTCGATAATTTGCAGCAAATTAGTGTCGAACTCAATGATTTGAAAAAATATATTGCCGATGAAGATATTGAGCTTGGGCAACTGCGCTTGCTCGCCGAAACATCGGCGATGATTAATTCAACACTTGATGCCGACATGGTGCTCAACCGTGCGATGTCGGCAATTATTCGTTTGTCAGGGGCAGAGCGTGGGTATATTATTCTTCGCAATCCAGAAACTGGCGAACTAGAATTCCGTATCAGTCATGAGATTGACGATGTGTCACACGCCAACGGCAGCGATCAAAAAATCAGCCACACGATCCTCGATGAAGTCGTCACGACCGGCCAGCCTCTTTTGAAAGATAATGCTTATAAAGACCCGACCCTTTCTGCCGAAGAAAGTATTCATCGGATGGTGCTGCGTTCGGTCTTATGCGTGCCGTTGACGATTAAAGAAGAGGTCATCGGCGCGATTTATGTCGACAACCGTATGCGAGCCGGGGTTTTCACCGAACGCGAACTCAATCTGTTGATGGCGTTTGCCAACCAAACAGCCGTCGCGATTGATAACGCCCGCTTGTTCGCCGACCTGCAAAATAATATCAATGCGGCCGAAGAAATTCGTCAGTTGTTGGACAATGTATTTGAATCGATTGATAGCGGTGTGATCACACTCGATAAGCAGGAAGTCATTCAAACCTTCAATCGGGCCGCTGGGCAAATCCTCGCGATACCGGTTGAAGAAGTTTTTGAACGCGCCCTCACTTTACGCGAAGTCATGCCGGGCATCACCTTTGACCTCCAACAACTGATTTACGCGACAATGCAAGAAAATCTCACTGAGATGATTGAGGTAGAACTTGATATTTCGCAGCGCGGTCATGTCGTCTTGAACACGCGGCTCAGCCCGTTGAAGGATGCAGAATTACACACGCAGGGTGTGACGATGGTCTTCGACGACTTGACCGAAATCCGCGAGCGTGAACGAGCGCTCGATATCATGGGGCGTTATTTGTCGCCGGAAATGGTTGAAAATATTCACGAAATTGCCGGATTAGCGTTGGGGGGGGAACGGCGCGAAGTAACGTGTATCTTCGTCGATGTTCGCCCATTGAAGACCTTCCCCGATGACATGCCGCCGCAAGAAATCATGGAAGCGCTCAATCAATATCACGTTGTCGCGACCGATTGTGTGCATGGCATGGGTGGCATTATCGACAAATATCTCGGCAACGAAATCATGGCGTTGTTCAACACGCAATTGAATCCGCTTGAAGAAGACCACGCCCTGCGAACTGTCGAAGCGGCCCTACAAATGCGCGATGGCTTTGTCGAATTGTATCAATCGCTCGGTATCGACCCCAACCCGCACTTTTATCGTATCGGTATCAATAGCGGTGTGGCGACGCTCGGCAATGTCGGCAGCCTCAACCGGCGTGAATTCACCGCCATTGGCGATACGATCAATCTTTCAAAACGGCTCGAAGAAAATGCAACTGGCGGTCAAATCATCGTCAGTGAAGATACGCTCGGTTATATCTACGAAGCCAATGGGGGTACACCGATAGAACATATTCGTTTTGAGCCGTTGGAGGCCATTCAGGTCAAGGGGCGGCAACAAAAGACGATGATTTACGAGGTTTTCCGCGCATGAGCCAACAATTACAATCGCAACAGGAACAACTCCACCGACTTAGCCAACAAACTAAAGAATTGGTCGAGCAATTGCGTGCGCAGCGCGAGGCGTTGCGGCAATATGGCATGAATTTGCCGCCAGGTTCGCTCGACAGTGCGCGCGCCTTGCGTGCCGGTGTGCAAGAATTGGCCAACCAAGTGACGGCCAAACATGTCGAGTTGCGGCAATTGCGCGGTCTCGCCGGGACGACAGCCGTCATCAATTCGCAGCTTGACACAAGCTCCGTGCTCAACCATGTGCTCGACACCGCCATTCAATTGACGGGCGCAGAGCGCGGTTATATTGTGCTGCGCAACGAGGAAAACGAATTGGAATTTCGCGTCGCTCGCGGTATGGATCAAGAAGATTTGCAACGGGCGGACTCAATTGTCAGCATGACGATAGTACAAAAGGTCGCCGACACTGGCGAACCGGTTTTGACCGACAACGCCGCCGAAGACCCCAATTGGCAAAATCAGGCCAGTATTTTTAATTATGCCTTGCGCAGTATTATCGCTGTGCCGCTCAAAGTGCGTAACACGATTACCGGCGTGGTTTATTGTGACAATCGGGCGCTTTCGGGTCTTTTCAAACCGCACGATCTGAATTTGTTGACGGCCTTTGCGCATCAAGCGGCTGTCGCGATTGAAAATGCCCGTTTGTTTGAAGATGTCCGGCTTCATCTGGCAAAAGTCACCGAAATGCGCGATTTGATGGACAATGTGTTCACGTCAATCGCGAGTGGGGTCATCACTGTCAACAATCATGGCATTGTTCGGCAATGCAATCTCGCTGCCGCAAACATTCTCGGCTATGAACAAGAGACGATTATCGACGCTGAATTGTTTTCTGTATTGCCGGAGATGGACAACGGTTTCGTCGAAAAGCTGCGCAATGTCCGCGACCAGCAAACGTCTGAAGTCTATGAAGCCGAACCGGTCTTGAATGGACGGGGCAAACGGAATTGGTATTTCGCCATGAGTCCACTGCGCGATGCGAACGGTACCGGGCACGGCATCGCGATTGTGCTCGATGACTTGACCGAAGTCAAGCAACGCGAAGCACAATTGGCCGAAGTGCGGCGCTATCTTCCCGAAGCGCTCGTCCGCAGCCTGCACAGCATCGACCAGCTCGACATGCGCAGTCAAGAGCGTGAAATCACGGCATTGTTTGCCGACATCAACGACTTCACGACCTTTAGCGAGCATCTTGAACCGGAAGTCTTGATGACGATCATCAATGAGTATTTGAGCCTCGCCAGCGAAGCAATCAATTTACAAGAAGGGGTCGTCGATAAATACGCAGGGGACGCTGTGACGGGGTTGTTCAACACACAACTCAACCCCCAAGAAGAAGACCACGCGCTGCGAGCTGTCCGCACGGCCAAAGCGATTATCTTCGATGTCGAAGCGATGCAAGAAGAAAATGAGAGACGGGCACGCCAAGCCGGTGAAGAAGTGCCGCAGAAGTTATTCTTCGGTATCGGCATTCATACCGGCCCGGCGGTGCTTGGCAACGTGGGCAGCTCCGACCGGCGGGAATTCAACGCTATCGGTGAAGCGATGGATTTGTGCAAATATGCACAAGAGTATGCCGGGCCGGGCGAAGTCATCATCACCGGCGCGACGTATGCCTACATCAAAAATTATTTTGAATGCGAACGGGTTGAATCACAGCCGGGCGACGAACACATTGCGTTTTATCGCGTCGGCAATTATATCCGGCGATAAAACGAACATGGCAAGAGGCCGAAGGGCATCGCCCGAATCAAATCCGTTCGATGCGTTTTTGGCCGAACAATCCTTCGGGCCGGATGATGAGCACCGCCATCAACACGATGAAGGGCGCCAGTTGGTCACCAGCTTGCGAACCGGGAAACAGCAGCGTCGCGTATTGTTCCGTCAAGCCGACGATGAGGCCGCCAATCAACGCGCCCTCAATCGATTCAAGCCCACCGAGCAACACAGCAGGAAATGCGCGTATCGCCGTGAAGGGCATAATCAAGGCGAGATTCGTCGCGCCGCCCTGCAAGACACCGGCAGTCCCCGCGAGGACGACGGCAATCCCCCATGCAATCGCCAAAATTGCATTGACGCGCAACCCGACCGACTGCGCCAGTTGTTGGTCTTCGGCCATTGCTCGCATCGACAGACCAATATTCGTGAAGCGGAAGAACAACACGAACAATAAAAATGCCAGCAGCGCCAACCCAAATGCGAACAACGGCGCCTTCTGAATCAGAATCACGCCGCCGAGTGATTCCGTCGCGTCGATGCGGAATGGGGGTAAAGTCTGCGGCAGACCAAGTGGATTGATCGTCGCGAAAATGGGGAGATTTTTCGGCTGGCTACCCCATGCCAATTGGGTGAAGCCATTCAAAACTTCGGCGATGGCGAGCGTCATCAACACGGCAGCGAACAAGGGTTGGCCGATGAGCGGACGAATCGTGAAGCGCTCGACAATCAAACCGAGCATCGCTGCACTGACGACCGCGCCGGTGATGCTGCGCACCCATTTGAATTCGTCGATGCCGAGACTAATCGACATCAACGTCGTCAGGATCACCACAGCGATTGCACCGGTGACGAGATAGCGTTGATTGCGCAACGCGCCCTTGCCCTGTGTGCTGATGAATAACAACACAGTCACGAGCGCCAATCCGAACGATGCCGCTATTGGAAAGTTCGTGTTGACAAAATAGGAATGAAACACCAATCCGCCGACGAGCATCATCCAGCCATGGGCGAAGTTAAAGACGCCCGACGCTTTATTGATGATGACGATGCCGAGCGCAATCAGCGCGTAAACACCGCCGACGAGGACGCCCGTGATGCCTGCTTGCACGAGACGAAAACCGCGTTGCTCGCCGACAATCGGGCCGAGCCATGCCAGTAGCAAAATCGCGACGATCAAATATGCGGCGCTAGAGATGATTGTTTTGTTATTTTCAAAAAAGGTCGTCAAGAGCTTGCCTCAATCTTACTCACAACTGAGAACAACAAATGTCGTGTATCCACCATACGATATGGATGACGCAGGACTTGTGCCCCTAGTGAAACAATTGCCCGTGAGGGCGGTCGGCATTCCACACCGATGATGACGATAATGATACCTAACTAGACACCTCTTAGGCAACCAATTCGGACGACTAAACCCGTATCACTTCAAGACCTGCATTCTCTAATTTCGTCACTGCCGCGTCCGGCAATTTGTCATCTGTGATCAAAGTTTGGATACGATCAATCGGCGCTGCTGTCATCAACTGACGTTTGCCGTATTTGCTGCTGTCCGCCAACAGAATGACATGACCTGTTCGTTGAACCACGGTACGCTTCAATTCGGCTTCGTCGAGGCTCGGCGAAGTCACGCCATATTCAACCGAAAAACCATTGCCGGACATAAACATGCAATCCGTATTGAGCGTTTCGAGAAATGTGATGGCTTGTGGCCCCAGAATCGACAACGTGCGCCGCCGGACAAACCCGCCCGGCATGACGACCTCAACATTTGGGATACCGGCTGCTGCGATGCCGATATTCAACCCCTGTGTAATGATTTGCAAGGCCTCAAGATTAGTCGGCAGATGGTTGATGAGTTCGATGGTCGTCGTCCCACCATCGACATAAATCGTTTGCCCCGAACGCACCATTTGAGCGGCACGCGCGCCGATGCGCTTTTTCTCCTCAACATAAATACGTTGTCGCTCTTCGAGCAGCGGCTCAAGGCTCGGCGACCACTCTTTGAGCACCGCACCACCATGCACAATTTCTAGCAACCCCTGCATCTCTAATTCTCTCAAGTCCGAGCGGATGGTCACAATCGAAACATTCAACAATTCGCTGAGCATCGCGTTACGCACTGAACCGACTCGTTCCAATTGGTCAATGATGATGCGTTGGCGTTCGGCAGCGAGTAGCGGTTTTTCAGTTGACGGGGATGGCTGGTCAGTCATGAAATAATCACCTATATTTGAATGCAAATTCTTTGCCTCCTTTAATGATATAAGACAATGATCTTCGGGAAAACTTTAGATAACTTTCTTTTTCTTTCCTTTTTCTTCTATTTTTCTTGACTTTTTCCAAAACATCGGCTAAAATTGACAAAATGGCTTGCTTTATTTTCCTTTTCTTTTCATTTTATATCATAGA
>RFIA01000177.1 GCA_003695675.1 Chloroflexota bacterium | reverse complement strand
GCCGGTGAGATTGCAATCGTGCAGGTCGATGGTGTCATGGCGACGGACGCCACCGGGCCGTTTGCGCTCAAAGCCTTTCATGAAATGGGCGGCGAAAAGCTGTGGGATGCCAGCAGAGTTTCATTGATACTCGACCACGCGGCGCCTGCACCGAATGAACGCATCGGCAATTTGCACGCGATGCTGCGCGACTTTGCCCACGAAACAGGTTGTCACTTTTACGATGTCGGCGCGGGCATTTGCCATCAATTGATGGTCGAGAACGAACATGTCCGGCCCGGTGATTTGTTCGTCGGCGCGGACTCGCATACACCGACGTATGGCGCCTTGAATGCGTTTGCGGTCGGTGTGGGGTCAACCGATGTCGCGGCGGTGATGCTCACCGGCAAAACATGGCTCAAAGTGCCGCAGACGATTCGTATCGTATTGACAGGGACGCTGCCGCGCGGTATCGCGGCGAAAGATGTGATTTTGTTTCTCGTCGGGCAGATTGGTTTGGCCGGGGCGACATACCAAGCGATTGAATTCACCGGCGAGGCGCTGCATAAGATGACACTCGCGAGCCGGATGACGATTGCGAATATGGCGGCGGAAATGGGGGCCAAGACCGGTCTCGTTGACCCGACCGGTCTTGAATTATGGTATGACTTCGAGCCAACCTATCCCGATGATGATGCGACGTACCGCGAAACATTCAGCTTCGATGTCTCAACGTTGCAACCGCGCGTCAGCCTGCCGCATTCGCCGGACAATGTAGTGCCGATTGAGGATGTGGCCGGGACGGAAATTCATCAGGCCTTTATCGGGTCATGCACCAATGCGCGGCTCGAAGATTTGCATCTCGCGGCGGCGGTGCTCAAAGGACACCGCATCGCGCCCGGTGTCCGCATGTTGATTGCACCGGCGTCGCGCAAAGTGCTCAACGATGCGCTTGCAGATGGCACGGCGGCGACACTTTCTGAGGCCGGTGCCACCTTCATCACATCGGGTTGTGGGCCGTGTGTCGGGACGCATCTCGGTGTGCCCGGCGATGGCGAAGTGACGATTAGCAGCACGAATCGCAATTTCCAAGGGCGTATGGGCAACCCGAATGCGTCGATTTATCTGGCATCACCGGCGGTTGTCGCAGCGTCGGCGGTGACGGGCGTCATCACCAACCCGGCAGAACTCTTAAACGACGGCAGTGCGTGGGAGGTGCTGTAATGCTGCGTGGCAGAGCGCATGTTTATGGCGACAATATCGACACCGATCGTATCATACCTGGTAAATACACCAAAACGCTCGACGAGAGTCATCTCGCGGCGCATGTGCTTGAAGACCTCGACCCGGAATTTCGTCGTCGTGTCAAACCGGGCGATGTCCTTGTTGCGGGGGAGAATTTCGGCGCGGGGTCGTCGCGCGAGCAAGCGCCGCGTGCGCTGAAGGCTGCGGGGGTTTCGGTTGTGATTGCGCGGTCATTCGCCCGCATATTTTTCCGCAATGCGATCAATGTTGGCTTGCCGGTCGTCGAAGTGCCTGACCATCGGATTGAAAATGGACATGTCGTCGCGGTCGATTTCGAGAAAGCCATCGTTGAAAACGAAGACACCGACGAGACATTCACCATGACGAAAATGCCCGATGTGATGATTGATATTCTCGACGCCGGTGGTTTGGTGAAGTATTTGCAACAACATGGCGATTATAATTGAAATTTACTTTAAGCCCTTCGCCCTGAAGGAGAGGGGTTTGGAGTGAGGGCGAAACGAAACAAAGGCAGCATCCTTGACAGACAACACATTACCGCTCACCGACATCCGTGTGCTCGAATTCACACACGCTATCATGGGGCCGGCTGCCGGTCTCGTGTTGGCCGATATGGGCGCAGAGGTCATCCGTGTCGAGCCTGCGCCGCACGGCGACCCGACGCGCCGGCTCAAAGGATTCGGCACAGGATATTACACCTTTTACAATCGCAATAAGAAGAGCCTCGCCGTCAATATCAAGAGCGACGAAGGCCGCGAGATTGTTCACGCGCTGTTGAAGACTGCTGATGTGTTGATCGAAAATTTTGCTCCCGGTACGATGGAACGACTCGGTTTGGGTTATGAGGCGTTGGCGTCGCAATATCCGGCGTTGATCTACTGCTCGCTTAAAGGATTTTTGAGTGGGCCGTATGAAAAGCGCCCGGCGCTAGACGAAGTCGTGCAGATGATGTCCGGCCTTGCTTATATGACCGGGCCGCCGGGTCAACCCCTGCGTGCGGGGGCGTCGATTGTTGATATTCTCGGCGGAACATTCGGCGCTGTCGGCATCCTCGTCGCCTTGCGCGAACGCGAGACAACCGGGCGCGGTCAACTCGTCAAGAACGGCCTCTTCGAGACTGCTGCCTACATCATGGGGCAGCACATGGCAACCTCCGCGATTGGGCAAGAACCCGTCCCGCCGATGTCTGCCCGGCATCGCGCATGGGGTGTATATCGCATCTTCGAGACCGGCGACGGCGAATCCGTTTTCATTGGTATCACGAGCGACAAACATTGGGAGAGTTTCTGCCAAGTTTTCGAGCGTGATGATTTGTTGGCAGACGAAACCCTCGCGACCAACAATCAACGTGTCGCCAATGGAGACCGTTTGCTGCCCGACCTTGAGCGCATGTTCGCGACGATGACCCGCGAGGAAATCATCGACAAATGTGATGCGGCGCAGATTCCCTTCGCGCCGATTGCTCGCACCGAAGACCTCTTCGACGATCCACAGCTCAACGCCGGGCGCGGCATGATTGACGCGCTGCTGCCCGATGGCCGGCATGAGAAATTGCCACGCCTGCCATTAGAGATGAATGCGCACGATCTCGGTCTGCGTTACGATGCGCCGCACAAAGTCGGTCAGCACAGCCGTGCCATCTTGCACGAACTCGGCTATACTGACGAACGGATTGATGCGCTCTGTGCCCGCGAGATTGTCGCTGCTGAAGCGTGACACATTTTCAGCCTGCGTGTCTATGTCACTTCAGTTTTGGACAACGGATGTGAATGACAACGGTGAAAAAATTATCGAAGTGCATGATCTCTCCGCCGGATATGGCGGTGACCCTGCTGTCGTCAATGCCCGTTTTGAAATTTATGCCGGGGACCGGATCGCGATTATCGGGCCGAATGGGGCGGGGAAATCGACACTTATCAAGACCATCGTTGGCATTCTGCAACCTCAGTCGGGACATGTCCGCATCGCGGGCGGCAACCCGCAACGAATCGGTTATCTACCCCAGCATCAGAGGGTCAATTGGGATTTTCCAGTCACAGTGCGCGATGTCGTCATGATGGGACGGGCACGGCATATTGGTTGGATGCGCTGGCCGGGACGCGAGCAATATCGCGCTGTTGATGCTGCGCTAGAACGGGTCGATTTGCTCGCTGTTGCAGACCGGCAGGTTGGTGAATTGAGCGGCGGGCAGCAACGGCGCGTCTTCATTGCGCGTGCTTTAGCACAAGAAGCCGACATCCTCTTGTTGGACGAACCGTTTTCCGGCGTCGACTCGACGGCGCAGGCCAATGTCATGGATGTGCTCGAAGCGCTCAACGCCGACGGCATCACGATTGTATTGTGTACGCACGATCTCAATCTGGCCTTCAGCCGCTTCAAGCGGGTCATCGCATTGCGCGGGCAGATTATCGCTTGCGGCACACCGCAAGAAGTTTATACACCGGCTGTCTTGTCGAAGGTGTACGGCGGTCGCTTGGCAACATGGGACGATGGTCGGCAAGTGATGATGTTCGTCGATGACCACGCGCATCATGACGATGTGTAATAGCATGTCTAAAGTTTAACGCAGTGGAACATTCGGTATCTTGAGTGCGGTTTACATCAAGCTGCGGAAGTGCCGTTTGTAGACGGCAAGAATCTTATCGTTAGGGTTTTCGTCTGCGAGAAAGCGCATTGGCGAATCATTCATCTTCATCGCGTGCAGATTGATTCTCCCAACCAACCGGGCAAGCGATAATGGGGGAATTCGGACACAAAAGGCGGGGCCAGTTCAATGGTGATTGGCGCACTCCAAAAATCCAGCGGCGTGAACGGGCATTGCAGTTGAATCCTGATGCGTATTCCCATTTCGTGATAATCAACACGATGCTCCACGGGCGGCACGACGAGGCCCGAAACGGTCGCGCCGTCATCGGGAGCGTTGAGCAAGAGCCTGACATCCGCAAATGGAAGCCTCGTTCGCAGCGCCAAGGATTGAACGATGCCGTTGTCGCTGACCAAACGACCATCGCCCAACATATCAATGTAATTAGGCTGCCGTCCATTCCACGACCAAGTGATCGAATCAACATCCGCGCCGATGACATTTTCGCTGATGCGAATCGCCTCAACCCATCCACTATCTTCAAGAATTTGCAGCGCCTGCGCACGAGTCGTCACGCCGGGACGAATGCCTTGCCAGCAGATGGCCGGACAACGCTGATGAAACAAGAGACTGCGCAACGGCGTATCGTCGTAACGTTGTGCGCGGATGAGGCCGACGCTGATTGCGAACAGCAGCGTCAGAATAAGCGATAACTTCGCGAATACAGAGAGCATGGCATCACGCATCACAGGCGGTATGCGCCAACCAGCGCGGCAAACGATATGGTTCCAGCAAAATATTCGATGGCTCTGAGAAGCGCAAGATGACCGGCGCGTTCCAAAAGGCGCGGCTGCTGAGTGGGCATGTCACGAATGAACTGACGCGCGATGTGCCCGGCATGAACATGACAGCGTGTTCGCTTTGTGTCGCTCGAACATTGACCTGACCGAGTCGCGGCGCATATTGCAACAACCACAATTCGCCGAAACGCACATTCGTCGAAATGATGATTTGGCTGACTAGCGACTCTTCAATCGCGATGCTGCTGATTTCGTCGCTGATGAAGTCCGGTTGTTGGCCGTTCCACGTCCACGTCACGAATCCCAAGCCATAAATCAACGCACCGGCATCAACGTTGACGCTTTCGACCCAAGCATGATTGCGCAGTATGGCAACGGCTTCGCGCATCGTCGTTTCGCCGGGACGAATGCCCTGCCAACATGGGAGTACGCAAGTTTCACTCGGGGCGAGAAATGCGTCGAGTCCGTCGTCATCATGCGGTTGTGCGCGGATGAGACCGATAGTGAGGAACAGAATCATAACGGTGATGAATATCGGGAGGGGTAACAAGCGCGTCATGATGGTTCGATGCAAAATTCTGAACGCATCGCCCGTACATCGCTATAATCACGGAAGCGGGCGAAGACATTCCCGATGATGATTTCGGCATCCTGTGACCAGAACGACTGCACTTGACCGAAGACGCACGGAATTGCGGGGACGAATGTTTCGCGGCACGATGTCGGTGCATCGAGGGGCATCCGCACGACGAAGCCGGTTTCGGGATACGCCGCGAAATGCACGACCGGGCGCGGCCACACACGTCGATGACACAGATAACTACCTTGCGACGGGGCATCAAAGGCCAGCCACACATCGGCAAATGAAACCCGCGCCGGGAGTCGAATGCGCATCACGACCGCTTCTTGCACCGATAAGATGCCGGGTTGTGTGGCGTCGATGAAGGCCGGTTGGCTGCCGTTCCAATGAATCAGATACGACTCGCCCGAACCGGCTTCGATGTCGCGCACCCATGGGTGATTGCGCAAGATATACAGCGCTTCATCGACAGTTGATACGCCGGGACGGATACCTTCCCAACAGGGCGCGGGGCAATCGTCGGGCGGGATGAGAAATTGACGTAAAGCAGGTTCGTCGTGTGGTCGCGCGTGGATGAGGCCGATGAAAAGTGTGAACAACAATGAAAGCAAGAGCGACAAGCGAATAACCGGCAGTAACAATTGTTTATAACGCGCAATCACGGCGTCCATAAAAATCCTCGAATTGTCTATCGCTGAGCGGTTCAAGGGTTGTTTTCGTTGTCAGTTCAATGCTGATTGGCCATTGCCAGAACGACGTCAGCGCTGTCGGGCATAGAAAACTGCTGCGAACGATCAGATGCGCGTCCGGATAAAAGGCCTGCAAGCGAAACATGAAATCGCCCGTTGCCAACGGCAAGATCGTCGCGCTATGTTGCGGTGGCGCACCGAACGCAGCCCATATATCCGCTAAACGCAAATTTGTGTTGAGTGTGATCGACGTCACCACATCGTTTTCGGATGTTAAGAACGACAACGGCGACTCGCTGCCTGCGGCTAGGGGAAATGCTTCGTAATCCCAACGCCATTCGCGATAATCTTCTGCACCCATCCGCGCCACACCGATTCCACGACTGACACCATCGACCCATCGATGCGCATTGAGGATGATAACCGCTTCTTCGACGGTCGTCACGCCGGGTTGAATACCCTGCCAACACGGAAGCGGGCAACCGTCGCTCAAAAGGACGTCTTGTGTGGGCGTAGCGTAAAAAGGCAAAACGCGCACCACACCGATCAGCAGCACGAACCATGTGATCGTCATCGCGCTAGGTTTCAGCATCGTCTGCAACATGGCACACATTCACAGGACTGACACAATTGAGAAATTCGCGGTTCAATTTCTTTTCGCTCGGCTCGATTCATGGTGCGTAAATGGCGTCTTTGAGATTAACGCCGTTCTAAGTGTGATGCGGCGACCTGCCCCCATACCGTGCGTGGGTGGTCGGCCCACAATGCGTAATAGGCTTCTCGTGCGCTGCTTCGGTTGCCTAGCAGATCGAGGCTCAAGGCTTGTACAAAGCGCGTCTGTGGTGCGAGGGGAATGTCGGGCGTGCTGCGTTGTGCCGTGTCGATGATGGTCAGGGTGCCCATATAATCCTCGGCGAAAAATGTTTCCACAACGCGCGGGACATCCAAAAATTCAGGCGGTGCGCTGGCCGGTTCACTGCCCGGCAGCGGGTCGGTCGGTTCTGCTGTATACACGTCAGCATCAAACGGCGCGAATGCCCACCAATAATCACGACCGCCTATATGGATGTGGGCGACTTCACGGTCGAATTGCCCCACTCGGCTGACGGTTGTCACATCGACGACATTGATACCCATGAATTCGAGCTGCGACTCGACCGACAAGTCGCGGCGCAACGGTTGTGTGCGCAAAATTTGCGTGAGCGCTTGGCCGACATCACAAGCGCCATGATCGCTCGCTTCAACCAACAATTGACAGATTTGTATCGGGCGTATATCGGGGTCGGCAAGCGCCGTCAGGAATGTACTGCTTTGCATGTCCAACCATGAACCGGGTTGCGCCCGCGCTTGAAGACTCTCGGCTTGGATGCGAGCTGCTTCGGTTTGTCCATCGAAAGCCATCAACATCGCAATCATCATTTCGGCGCGGTCAATGGCGGGGTCTTCGGGCGGTGGACGCCCGATGATATTACGAAGCGCGTTGATGGCGACATCGGGCGCCTTTGAAAAGATTGGCTCTTCGGAAAAAAGCTGACAGCCGATAGTCATCTCCAATAGATAATCGTCGCGTAGTGCAACTGACCGAAACAGATTCCCTTGCCATTCCCAGCGAAATGGTATCGAACTAGAACAATTCCACGCGACACTTTCATGCCGGAGGAGATTGGTCACAAACGAAGGCGTGTTCTCCCACTCAACAACATTCCAAAAGGGGAAGCTAGCGTCGTTGACCAAGCTCACAAATTGGTCGCTGCGCCAACCAACGAGGAACATCTCGCGATTGAGTTGGTCATCTCGCCGCACAGCGACAGCGATTTCGTCACGCCCATCTTGATTGATGTCGCCGAGTCGTTCGAGTGCGATCTCAGTAATCGGCAAGAACGGCGCGGCAGGCAGCAATTCTGCACCGGGCATGACGCGATATGTGCCATCGGTATCGATTTGCATTGGGAAATAATCTTCATAAAGCAGTTGTGCCGGCTCTTGTGCATTGACCGGGTAACGAACATGGATAAGTGCGTCTCGCGATGCGCTGCTGTCGAAGTCGGCCAGCATGATGTTGACGTTTAAGCCATCAAGAAAGACGAGTGTCGATGAGCGGTCGAAAGCGGGGCGCGACTCATTGAAGCGGTCTTCGATGAAGGCGCGAGCGACGGAACGCATATCCACAAGACCACGCGGCGCGGCTAGCATCGCCTCGAGCAAGACTTCACGTTGAAACGCATCGTCCGGTGCGCCGGGAAAGCGGCGTTGCATCTCATCTTGCAAGAAGCGTACAACTAGAGCGCCTTCGCTGTCGCCCGCTTCGAGCAACCGAATTTCTCGCTCCAACAAAGCGACCATATCATCTTGCAACCACAGCCGTAGGGCAAAGCGGTCGATAGCTGCATCGGGTGGGCTGAGGAGGCGCGTGGGGATCGGCTGCTCAGCCGCACGCGGTGTGTTTGTTGCCAGCAGGGGGGTATTATCTTGCGCACCGGTGGTCAACGTCAAAAACAGGCTTGCCGTTGTGATCAAAATAAGCGCAACAATAAGTAAAATCAACTGACGACGCATGACATCATCCTTTGTATGTATAGTCGTGTATCGGGTTGCCGTGATTGTTCGTCGCTATATCAGCAATTTCATCAGGCAAACGCAATATGGTTGATCTGCGATCTGCTCTTCTCTCCGTGATGCGAATTATGTTGTAGTTTGCCACGAAATGTTCGATTTCGCCGTAGATTGCAGCTATGGATTCAATGTTATTATTGAGTATCGCCATTCAATGACATCGTATATAATAAGTTTACCCAAGCCGGTCTTGGAAAGACAGATACTAAAGGCGCAAATTAATTTGGTGGGTTTTCGCTTTGTGAACCCGTCTATGTGTCATTATATGATTGACTTGTTCATGTGATGACACATCCATTGACGAATATGCTAGGTTGGTAAAACGGAGCAGAATAACATGGCACATGATGATTATCAACACCAGCGCAACCAGATGGTCGAAACACAATTGAAGGCCCGGGGCATCAAAGACCAGCGTGTTTTGGATGCCATGCGACAGGTACACCGGCATGAGTTCGTCAGCGCAGCGCTGCGTGGGGTTGCCTATCGCGACGGCCCGTTACCCGCCGGCCAAGGGCAGACGATTTCGCAACCGTATATCGTCGGCTTGATGAGCGAAGCCCTCCATTTGACCGGCGAAGAACAGGTGTTGGAGGTCGGCACCGGTTCCGGTTATCAAACGGCCGTGTTGTGCCTGTTGGCTGCCCATGTCTATAGTCTTGAACGCAATCATCATTTGGCAGACCGCGCCGCGAGCGTTTTGAAGCGGCTGAATTATACCAATGTTGATATTCATATCGGGGATGGGAGTCAAGGCTTGCCGGATATGGCGCCGTTCGATGCGATTATTGTCACAGCCGCCGCGCCCGCCTTGCCCGGCCCCTTACGCTCACAACTCAGCCCTGATGGTGGCCGCATGATATTGCCCATCGGCAACAACAAAAAACAACATCTCGAAATCGTGACCCGTCACGGCAATCGATGGGAAATCGAACAAACGATTCCGGTGCGCTTCGTCCCCTTGATTGGGCGTTTTGGGTTCAAAGATACAACATTGCAAAAAAACAAACGTTCATCGGACGACCAAGACCAAACAGCCAATGTGTGATTTCGACGAGTTGTTATAAAGCGCGTCTGTATTTGAAGAACTCTTCAAAAATACCCCCAGCATCGCTGGCGATGAGGACTCCAGCCAGCGTACTGACGACAAGCTCCCCTAGATGTTCAATCAAGGCGTTCATTTGCTGGCTGATGATGAGCATCGCCTCGTCCCAATTGACGCCGGGCGGCAATTGGGCTTCGCGCAGGCCGCGTGTCGAATTGATGTACTCAAGCGCCGGTTCTGCCTCTGTGAAGACGAGTTGATTGGGCATGTCGTAACGCACAATGCCCAAAAAATGCCGCGACAAACGCCTCAGGCCACTTTCTAACGAGAATGAATCGCTGGGGGATGGCGGCGCTTTGACACGTGCCGTACCCGGAGACGTCAGCAGCAATATCGCCCGGCGGAACAAGGCTTGAAATTCGGGCATATTATGCGAGCTGTTGGTGGCGGCCAGCAAACTCCCATTTGGTTTGAGGACGCGCCGAATCTCTTGGATACCGGCATCTAAGTCGGGGAGATAATACATCATGTGATTCGCCATGATGACATCGAATGAATTGTCTGCAAACGGGATTTGCAACGCATCGCCAAGCACGAGCGACTCGCTGGCTGGGTGCGTGGCGAGTACACCAACAGAAAAATCGAGCGCGTAATATGTCGTGTTCGGCACAACCTGTTCAAAAGCTGGGTAATACCACCCGCCACCGGCACCGAGGTCAAGCACGGTTTCACCACCGCGCCAATAGAAGCATCGCAACACCCATTCGGGAAAGTTGATTTTATTGACTGCATATTGCGTCATGATTTCACGTTGTCGCCGTAAATGCACATCATTGATGTATTGTCGGCGCACCGCGTCAGGATTGTTAAGTGGTGACATGAACGTGTCCGTTGCTTGGTACGTGGTCTAAACTAAACTATATCTATAGTATCAAATCTTGCAAATGACATTCCGTTATAATCTTCCGGCACATTTTTGCAAATGCGTTACAATGTGAGCAAAACCATACAACAGTATAGAATTTTAGAACAGCCTTTGTCTACCTCATTGATGGAGAAGTCGCAAAATGCAAATTAATGTCATAACCGGTACGATCCACGATTATACGACAGATACCATACTTATTTTTCTGTTTGAAGATGTTCCTAATGTCGATGTGAATTTTCAGATTAACAACATCAACACGGCATTGCGCGGTGCGCTAGGCGCGATGTTTGAATTGGGCGACTTCAGCGGCAAGTCCGACGAAGTCGCTGTCGTTTATACCAACCGCTTGATTCCGGCGTCGCGGGTCATCATGGTTGGGCTTGGCAAATCCGAAGCATTGACGCTGGAAGCAATCCGGCGCGCTGCGGCGCAGGGTTTACAAAAAGCGCGTGAAGTCAAGTCGTCGCATGTCGCCGGGGTGCTGCCGGGCATTTATCATCAACGGGGATTCGTCTCTGCCGCAGAGGTTGCGCAAGCCGTCAGCGAAGGGGGATCGCTCGGCTTGTATCAATATCACGGGCAAAAGACGAGCGATGCGCCGGAAGATTTGCCGCAAGTCTTCGACATTATTATCGACGAAATGGACGAAAGCGTCGCTGTTGAACATGGCGTCGTCGCCGGGCAAGCCTACGCCGCCGGGGCCATCTTGACGCGCGAACTCGTCAACTTACCGCCGAACATTTGCAACGCGCCCTATCTGGCCGAACGAGTCGTCGGGCTAGGGCACGAGACCGGCTTGTATGTCGAGGTGCTCGGCGAGCAACAAATCCGCGCCTTGAAGATGGAAGCGCTGTTGGCCGTCAATCGCGGCAGCGAAACACCGCCGCGTTTCGTCATCATCGAACACAATCGCGAAAAAGCTGATGAATTGGACACGATTGTGCTAGTCGGCAAGGGCGTCACGTTCGATACCGGCGGTTACAGCCTGAAAAGTGTCGAGGGCATTGTCGGCATGAAAGCCGATATGGGCGGCGCGGCTGCCGTCGTCGGCGCGATGCAAATCGTTTCGCAGCTTCATGTGCCTTTGCATGTTGTCGGCTTGCTGCCGATTTCGGACAACATGATTAGCGGACGCGCCTATCGCCCGCAAGAGGTCATCATGGCGAGCAATGGCAAAACGATTGAGGTCATCAGCACCGATGCTGAGGGACGTTTGCTGTTGGCCGATGCGCTGGTTTATGCCGGTCGTTACAAGCCGGCTGCCGTCGTTGATATTGCGACGTTGACCGGCGCGTGCATCGTCGCTTTGGGGACGGCTGCTGCCGGTTTGTTCAGCAATGATGATACATTGCGCGACCGTCTCGTCGCCGCCGGGGACTCAACACACGAACGAGTTTGGCCGATGCCGTTGTACCCCGAATATGCCAAAGCGATTGAGTCCGACACGGCAGACATCAAGAATTCGGGCGGGCG
>RFIA01000176.1 GCA_003695675.1 Chloroflexota bacterium | reverse complement strand
CCTCAAGACCGAGATGGTCGGAGAGATATTGAATCCGGTCATAACCCGGCGCGGAACTCGCACGCGGGAAGGCGCGGCGTCGTGGCCGCGTGATGTCCATCATGACGCCGTGTTCAGGATGTGGACATTGAGCAAAGATGTAATCAATGCGTGAGCCAAGATCGGTATTCGTATGAAAGTCATCGCAATGGCCGGTCGCTTTGCCATCGTCCGCGCAAATTTCGTGCAGACGGCCATTCGGTTCGGTTGTATAACCCGGCGTGCCGTTGCGCTCTTGCCACACATCTTGCATATTGATTTGCTGCATCAATGCCATCAGATGTTGATAGGGCGTCTTGCCATTGATGCGGATGACATCGTGGGCGTCGATATTGAAGTCGCCGACAATCAGCGCTATGTTGGCTGGGTTGTGTGTCTGCAAATAGAATTCAACGATTTCTTTGACTTGATGTAATTGATGCTTGATGCGCTGCTTGAGCGATGGTTTGCCGATGAGTCCGCCGCCATTGAGTAGATGCGTGCTGTAAATTTCGAGATTGCCACGCTCCAATCCGAGATCGTGTTCGGTCAACAAAACGCCTTTGTTGGCCCACGCATCGGCATCGCGGGTGCGCCGACCGCGATTTTTGAAGATATATTTCTTCGTGCGCACAATCGGCAAGCGACTGAGCGTGAAGAGACCACTACTTTGCTTGGTCAATACGCCCGACTTCGCCGGGCCAGTGGCGGTGTACGGCATCTCGTCTTCATGCCATGCGTCGAGGATGAGCGATTGCTCGCCGGGATTGAAAGCTTCGCTAAAAGCCGCAATATCGAATAGCGGCTTGACGGCTTGACCAATCTCACGCGCACGGGCGATCACTGCCGGTTTTTGATGCACATCAATCGATGTTTGTTTGCGCAAGTCTGTGAATGTGCCGACGAGTGCCCCGCCGAGCATCCCAAAGCGCCCACCAAGCATCCCCAGCAAGCTGCCCCCAATAGCGCCGATTGGGATGCGAATCTCGGAGAGCAAAAAGACGTTGTACACCAACAAACGTAACTCAACTTTTTGTGGATGTTCGTGGCGCGCTCGCAATGTTTCGAGCGTGATGTCGGCGTGATTTTGTCCCGGCAACCATCGGTGCATCTGTATCAGTTCTTTCAGCGTTTGTGCCGGTTGCACCGGATCCATGATTTCGGCGATTTGTTTGAAGGTGTAGGGCATGCTTGCTCCATACAAGGTTGTTTGGTTTGTTGTCCTCCATCTGATGATAGACGAAATTGTCATTTTTTACAGATGCGGCTCGTTTGGATGACTAGACGCCAGATGAGAATTTACTGTATGTAGGACTAATGCCGCATTAAAAGCGGGTCATATTCGTCACACAAATTTCGTCAATATTGTCGTTATTGTACTCAATTGTACTCAGGGTATTACTGGTATGTTGGAGGTAGATCATGTTGACAGTACGACGCTTTCGGGCGTTCTTCATTATGAGCAGCATCGTCATGGGATTGGTTTTGGCACCGGCAGCCTTTGCACAAGACATCGATACGCTCGAAGCCCAAGTGATTGATGTTTACGAACGAATCTCTCCATCGGTCGTCAATGTGACGGCGACGAGTGTTTCGCTGGATGCGATGGGAGATGTCGTGCCACAAGCGGGCACAGGGACAGGCTGGGTCTTTGATACACAAGGACATATCGTGACGAATTTTCACGTCATCGAAGGCGCGAATAATGTTTTCATCACATTGCCGGACGGCACACCGATTCCATCAGAAGTCATCGGTATCGACCCATCGAACGATCTCGCTGTGCTTGAAATCCCCACCGGTTTCGACACATTGCAGCCGGTGCCACTCGGCAATCTTGATGATGTGCGAGTCGGGCAATTTGTCGTCGCCATTGGTAGCCCATTTGGTTTGGAGCAAACATTGACAGTCGGCGTCGTCAGTTCGCTAGGACGCACAATCCAAAGCCCAAATGGTCGCTTCATCGGTGAAATTATTCAAACTGACGCTGCCATCAATCCCGGCAATTCGGGTGGGCCGCTTTTGAATCGCGCTGGCGAACTCATCGGTGTCAATACCGCGATTATCAGCCCGGTGCGTGGCTCATCCGGTGTCGGATTCGCGATACCCGTCAACACGGTTGAGCGCATCGTCCCTTCGTTGATTGAAAACGGCGTGTTTCCGCATCCATGGTTGGGCATCAATCTTGTCGATATTACGCCACCGCGTGCGCAGATTTTACGCAATGCGGGGATGGATGTGCCAGTTGACTTCGGCGTTCTCATCACAGATGTTGCGCCCAATGGCCCAGCTAGTGAATTTGATTTGCGCAGTGGCAATCGCACACTCAATATCGGCAATGCTACCGTTCAAATCGGCGGTGACATCATCACAGCATTGGAAGGTGAGGCGGTTCGCACAACACGCGATCTGACAATTCTGCTGGAAACACGCACGACGGTCGGCGAGAAAGTTGATCTTACAATCATTCGTGATGGTGAAGAACAAATCATCACCGTTGTCCCGGATGAACGACCGTACACATTCCAACCAGCGCGGCAGTGAACGTCCATCAATTCTCAGCAATTAAAGAAATGCAAAGTCGCAGGGCAATATCGTTCTGCGACTTACACGTTGCAGCTCCGTCATGATACATATAGCATCGGTTGGCCGTAGATGTTGACAAATTTGAACAATTCTTTAACCGACACACTACGCCGAATAACGCAATAATGTTATCATGAAACAACCGACTGTCAGCAGGAGATCGATTGTATGCCGCTTGCCGCTCCATATATCCCGCGTGTGAAGTCGCAATTGCGTGACCATGAGCGATGGTCTCGGCCAGTATTCATGGCGAGCCTCGTTATTGTGGCGGTGGCGCTGCTGTTGATTATGACGACAACACTCATGGCACGTGTCTTGCCGTTGGGCGGTGACCGGCTGCTTTATATGGCGAATCCGACCGATGAAGTGAATCCCAACAGCCTGAGCACTTTCTCATCGATTCGTGATGTCAACTGGGAAATTTTTGTGCTCGATGTCCGTACTGGCAACAGTTATAACTTGACGCGAAACGCTGCCAGCGACCGCTTCCCACAATGGTCGCCAGATGGCACAAAGATCGCTTTTCATTCCAACCGCCATTCGGGCGCCGCGCGCAATTTCGATATTTATGTGATGGATGCCGACGGCAAAAATGTCCAAAGACTAACAACACATGAGTATGACGACGCCATGCCGCAATGGTCGCCGGACGGGACGATGATCGCTTATCACTCGTATGACTTACGAACCGGCGAGTGGGATATTTATGTGATGAATGCCGATGGGTCGAATGTGCGGAAAGTCGTGGGCGATCTTGAGACCGGCGTTCTCAGCGATGAGTCGATGGCAACATGGTCGCCGGACAGCACCCAGATTGCATTTACGTCTGGCCCGCCGCGTACCACACAAACCGAATTATATATCGTCAATATCGATGGTACAAACCTACGTCAATTGACCGACAATGACGATCACGAATGGGCGCCGTCATGGTCGCCGGACGGCACACAAATCGCCTTTCAGTCCGACCGCAACGGCGGCAACAGCGATATTTACGTCTACAATCTTGAGCGCGATACCGTCCGTCAATTGACCGACCTCATTCTCATCGAACGCGCCCCGGAATGGTTGCCGGATGGCAGCGGCATCCTCTATGAAGTCCTCGTCGCGACTGATTATGAAATCTTTGTCATGAATCCCGACGGCAGCAACAAACGTCGGCTGACGGACAGCAACCTCGACAACCTCGCCCCCTCATGGCAGCCGGGATGATATGGCCAGATATTGAACCGCCAAGACTCAAAAGCAAGGGACGCCAAGATTTTTTACGCGCCGCATTCGTGAGCAACATCGCGCATCATCTCATTGATGATGGCCGTTTTCTGTCGCTGTACGTCGCCACGCGCCGGGATTTTGGTCGAATTCGCGTTTGAAGGCGCGGCTGAAGGCGGCCTCTGATGTATAACCGACACGCTGCGAAATCGCCGTCAGGGGCAGGTTGGTATCTTGCAAGAGTTGACACGCTTTTTGCATCCGCCAACCGGTGATGTAACGCATCGGCGTCATGCCGACTTTTTCGCGAAAGCGCGTCGCAAACGATGCCCGCGATAACCCTACCTGATAGGCAATCCCCGCAAGTGTCCAATCGAACTCCGGTTCGGCATGAATCAGTTGCAGCGCTTTGCTAATCTCCGGGTCATTGAGGGCGGTGAGGTTTGAGTCGGCCATTTCAGCCCGCAGCAGATAAGCGCGTAACACATGAATGAACAAGACTTCGGCCAAGCGGTCGACGATGACGTGTGCGCCGGGTTGTTGACTGTCCGTCTCGCTGATGATGAGGCGTGCCGTTTGTTCAAGCCACGGCGTGCCTGCTTGTTGATTGCCGGGGATGTGTATCAACGGCGGCAAGTCGCGCAAGAACGGATGTTGTGTTTGCCGTTCAAATGCAAAATGCCCACAGACGAGTGTCGTGCAAACATCGCCATCGCGGAACATCGGTTGCCCATTGTGATAAGCGCTCAGCACTTGTTTGCCGGGCACACAT
>RFIA01000018.1 GCA_003695675.1 Chloroflexota bacterium | reverse complement strand
ATATTCCTTCAATCCGGCCAGATTCAAAATCGCCTTCAGCCCATTCGCGCCCATGATTTCTTCCATCGCGAGGATGAAGATGCGGGCGAATTTGTTCGGGTAATAATAGCCGCTTTTCTCAGGTGCCATCTGTGTCAGCCCTTCTCAATCGCACGGAATAAACATCACTTATGGTCAATCACACTCTGTAGTATAAGCAAGAATCGCAAAATGCCAAATTAAGTTCGGCACAAAAGCGTTGAAGATTGCGCCACTTTTTGCATATCTTGCTTTTGATAAGGCAGTTGTCATAGAGATGATTGCTAGCCCGTGATGACAATCAATGGCTCGTCTTCGTGTTGGGCTGTCGGCAAGCGCCCCTGCATACTCCACGGTCCCGTCCATGTGATCTCAAGGTCAACGACTTTGCCATGCCAATTGTCTTCACTCTCGAAGAAGACGAGTTTATTTTGTGGGGTACGGCCACGCCATTTGCCTTTGTGTTTTTCTTCAACCAAGACGGGCACGGTTTCGCCGAGATAACGTTGATTGATTTCCGCGACGACCTGTGCCTGCAAGTCTTCGAGCATTTGATGACGACGGCGCTTTTCTTCGTCCGGGACGTCGTCCGCCATCGTGCGTTCGCTGACGGTTTGTGGGCGCGGGCTGTAACGCGCAAGATGTGCCTTGTCGAGTTTGAGTTCGGCCAGCAGATTGTATGTTGCCATGAATTGCGCATCGCTCTCGCCGGGAAAGCCGACGATGATGTCGGTATTAATCGCGACATGTGGAATCCGTTCGCGGATGCGATGGATGAGTTTGCGATAGTCATCGGCGGTGTAACCGCGTTTCATGCGAGCGAGCACCTCATCGTCACCGGCTTGCACCGGCACTTCGATATGTGGCATGACACGCGGCAACTCGGCGACGGTATCGAGCAATTTATCGGTCATCCAATTGGGATGGCTCGTCAAAAAGCGTATCCGTTCGAGTCCGGATTCTTCGGCGACATCATGGACGATGCGCAGCAGGTCGGCGAGGTCGGGGCCGTCGGGAATATCTTTGCCATAGCGGTCAACGATTTGACCGAGCAGCGTGACCTCTTTGACGCCTTGCAAGGCGAGGCTGCGCACATGCGCGACGATTTCGCCGACGCTGCGGCTGCGTTCGATGCCACGCCGGAAGGGGATGATGCAAAATGTACACGCATGGGAACAGCCATAAACGACCGGCACATGCGCCGTGATGAGATTGTGCTGCTCATGAGTCGGCAGAATCAAATCGCCATCTTGAAGCGCGTCGCGTTGTTGGCGTGCCTCGGCCTCTAACGCCAAGATTTCGCTCTCCGACATGCGGTCGCGCAAAAATGCGACCATCGGCCCCGGTTCAGAGGGTGGCATGAAGACATCGACATACGGCAGACGCTTGCGCAATTTCAACGGGTCGCGCACACCGACGAGACAGCCCATCACACCGATGACTTTATCGGGATTTTCTTTTTTGAGCGCGTTCATCATGTTGAGCCGATTATAGGCTTTGTCCTCGGCACTTTGGCGGACAACGCACGTATTGACGACGAGAATATCGGCATCGTCGGCCTCAGTCGCGGCATGATGCCCCATGCGTTCGAGTTCGGAAGCCAAGCGCTGCGAATCGGCGACATTCATCTGGCAGCCAAATGTGTGGATGTAATAGCGCATCGCGTGTGTACTCGTTTTCTATTTGTCGCTTCGCCTTTATTGCCCGAACATTGTAATGGAGCAGTAGACACTCGTCAATCGGCAGCGTCGCACGGCACGGCATACAACCGGGCTTCACCGAATGTTCCAACATGGCAGACTTTGAGCAAAACGACGTTGTTGTCAAGCGACACAAAATTGGTGATGTCGCGGTCGAAATGCGCATTGTCATCAGTGGTACCGAGATGCAGGCCGTTGATGTAGACATCAGTTTGTGGCGGTGCGTGTTCGATGTGGAAGTGATAGTGGACGCACGCTTGTGTCGGCGCGAGGGTGAAGCAGTGGCGAAAATACAACGCCTCGTTATAACTGAGCAGCATCTGTGGCCAATCATTGAGTGTGTGCAATCGCTCCCACGCGCTGTCATCAAGTCGCGACAAGCCATAGACGACACTATCTTCTGTTGGAAAATGTTCCCAGCCATCTACCAATTGAACAACAGGCAAGGTTTTCATAAGAAATTACCCTCGCGCAACCTAATTTGGATGTTACAAAGTATAACAAAAAACGAGCGCAAAGTGAATTTTACGCTCGTTTTTGACGCGGTTTTGCGTTGTTTTTGTCGAATTATCGCATCATTTCGTCGACAAATCGGTGTTCAATGCTCGTTTCGGCGTCCATCCAAAAGTCGCGTTTGAGCATTTGACGCAATTTCTTGCGCGACAGATTGGTGTGTTTGGCATAGAATTCGACGAGCCGCTCCATGAGTTGTTCTTGTAAATCCATCTCGTCTTTGAATTCTTCGTGCGTGCCCCACATGAAGCTCGACAGTTGGTGGATGAGCATGAAGCTGTTCGGCAAGATATATCGCTTCTGGCACGACATCACAATCAATGTTGCCGCGCTTGCGCATACCCCTTCGACGATGCCATAGATGGGCGACTTAATCATCGCGAGTTGGTCTGCCACACTGAAGGCGGTGAACAAACTACCGCCATACGAATGAATGTGCAGCCAAATCGGAGTCATCGGCTGGCCTTCTAGCCCGCGTGACAAATGCTGCGAACGCAATTCCGAATCGGTTTCGCGCACTTCGCGCATCAACGCGAGGCAACGGTCGCTGTCCACATCGGCATAGAAGTAGATGTGATTGTCGATTGTTTCGACCGTAAGGCGGCGCGGACGGTCGCCATTGTTGTATCCTTCGTTGTGTTCTGAGCTGGCCATCAACAGATGGCGTTGTTGCCACATGATGTATTTCCCTTTAATTACATTTGAGGTTGTTCCTCCGTGTACATTGTCAGCCGTAACCTGTCATCGCTTGTCTGATTGAAAAAGCCCCGTGCCCACCCTCACCGATTGTTATCAAATCGACACATGGTGATAACATTGCGCTTTGCAGTGGTGCGCCTTCACAATGCTGGGCTAAGATGTCATTGGTAGACATTGCCCCGCATGTCCGAATCCTGTTTGAAGGATTGCCCAACTTTCCCAGTTGGCGGGTTGCATCCGCCTTTGATGCGAATCGGCTACCTGCTTTTCTCAATCACTCGACCACATCAACTTGCCAATTGAGTGCTTGAATTTGTGTGTCCAGCTCACGATATTGTCGCGAGAGATTGTCGATGCGTTTCTGAATATCCGCGACATTGATTGCACGCAAAGTCTTGATCTCGCCGCGTTGCAAGTACGCATAAGGATTATACGCATTGCCGCTGCCGGTTGCCGCTTCGATCACACCGGCCAAGACGTTGCGCTCCATACCGAGACCATCACGCTCGGCAAGCGCATCGGTCAATGTCATCTCGTCATTGAACGCCGTCTGCGCATTGGTGCGATTAATCTGCTTCACGAGTGTGACGAAATCAACCATCACGCGCTCCAACTCGTCGAGCAATTCCTGCGGATTTTCCGGCGGTTGCTCGCCTTCTTGAATGCGTGCGCTGCGAGCGAGACGCTCCCGCAATTGTTGGATGCGCTTTTGCGCATCAGAACGTAAAATGAGCGCTTCTGCTAATTTCATGTCACAGTCCTCTCGATCTATGCAATCAGATGTCATAAAGATTATATACGGTTTTTTAAGGGTTATGAAGGGTCAAAAGGGTTCAGATTGTTAAAGTATTGTTAGGTTGTATCGCTTAGCAATTCAGAGGTAACACTTGCGTACCGACGAGAGAATTGTGACAATAAACAAAACAATGATGACAAAAATTTGATTGAGGTTGGCTTCATGCGCGATACGATTTTGTTTTACAATCCGGTCAGCACGTCGCCGGGCAAACAACGCTTGCCGATGTCTCTGCTGGCGATTTCGTCGGTCGTCGTCGATGATTACGATGTTGAATTCATCGACGGCAATTTGGTCGATGACCCGGCGGCGAAAATTGTTGCGCGTGCGAAGGCAACCGGCGCGAAGCTCCTCGCCGTCACAGTGATGCCCGGCCCGCAACTGCGGCAGGCCGTGCCGGTCTGCAAACGCATCAAAGCCGAATTGCCCGACCTGACGATATTGTGGGGTGGTTACTTTCCGAGTAATCATTACGAGACGGTCATCAACAGCGATTGTGTCG
This sequence comes from Chloroflexota bacterium, assembly GCA_003695675.1. Taxonomy (GTDB): domain Bacteria; phylum Chloroflexota; class Anaerolineae; order Aggregatilineales; family Phototrophicaceae. The sequence goes on along the minus strand of RFIA01000018.1, from coordinate 3,424 downwards.
ATTATGTCATCGTCGGGCAGGGCGAGGCGCCCTTCCGGCAATTCGTCGATACGCTGCACAGTGGCGGTTCGATGGATGCTGTGCATTCGTTGGTGTATCAAACAAATGGCAGCGTCAAGGTCAACCCTCGCGCTCCGTTTGTCCCGTTGAATAATTTGCCGTGGTATCCGTATGACAAGATTAATGTCAACGATTATGTCGGCACCAGTTATCTCGGCAAGCGCGTGTTGGCGCATCACACGAGTTGGGGCTGCCCGTTCGCCTGTAATTTTTGCGCGATTGTGCCCCTTGCGCAGCGTCGTTGGTTGGCCGAAAGCGCCGACCGTGTGATAGAAATCACGCGCTATCTAAAAGACCGTTATCATATCGACGGCATGGAATATCACGATATGGATTTCTTTGTGCAAGAAGACCGTGCCGAAGCCATCGCCGACGGACTCATCGGGCAAGATATTGCGTGGTGGGGGCTTGGCCGCGTCGATACGTTGATGACCTACAGCGACCGCACGTTTGAAAAGCTCACCAAGAGCGGCCTTAAGATGGTCTTCATGGGTGCCGAAAGTGGCGACGATGAAACGCTGCAACGTATGAACAAAGGCGGCAAGTCGAGCACGAATCTGACGCTCGAAATTGTCGAACGGATGAAGCATTTCGGCATCGTGCCCGAATTGTCGTTCGTACTCGGCAATCCGCCCGAACCCGATGCAGACATCGAATCGACGATCAAATTTATCCGCAAAGTCAAGAAAATTAATCCGGCGACGGAACTCATCTTGTATATCTACACGCCCGTCCCGCAAGAGGGCAGCGTTTTCATGGAAGAGGCCGAACGACTCGGTTTTCGCTTCCCCGAAACGTTAGACGAATGGGCGGGCGAAGAATGGGCCAAGCGCTCGCTGCGCCGCGATCCCGGCACGCCTTGGGTCAAAGACAATGTGCGCAATCGTGTGCGCGATTTCGAGGCGGTCATCAACGCTTACTATCCGACCGTGACCGATGTGCGCTTACAAGGGCATTGGCGCAGCCTGCTGCGTGTCCTCAGTGGATTGCGCTACCGCTTTGAATATTATCATGCGCCCTACGAACTCAAGGCCTTGCAACGCCTCGTCCATTATCGTCGGCCCGAAACCACCGGATTTTAGTCGTGAGGAGACCATCTCATGAAGCAAATTGCACCCGGTCTATACACATTCACCGGGTTGTTGGCCGGGCGTGTCTATTTGATTCAAGATGATGCTGCCCTCACACTCATCGACACGGGGATCGCTTCTGCCGCCGACAAGATTGTCAAACAATTGCGACAAGCCGGTCATCAGCCTAGCGATGTGAAGCACATCCTCATCACACATGCGCATCCCGATCATATCGGCGGCTTGCCGAAATTGAAAGCAACGACCGGTGCGCAGGTGATGTGCTCGACAATTGAGCGCCCGGTCGTCGAAGGGCAGAAACCGATTCCCCGCCCCGCGCCGGATGAACTCGCGGGGGTGGCGCGTTTTCTCTCGAAGCGGATGCCGTCCGGCAAGACGGAGCCGCCGACGCCGGTTGACCGCGAAATCAATGACGGCGATATTGTTGCTGAAGTCATGGGCGGTTTGCACATCATCGGCACACCGGGACACGCGCCGGGTCATATTTCGTTTTGGCAACCGGAGCGTCGTATCCTCTTTCTCGGCGATGTCATCATGCGCTTCTTCGGTCGAATGCGCGAGCCATTCCGCATCGTCACGGTTGACCCGGCACAGAATCGACAATCGATACAACGCATTGTCGCCCTTGAGCCGAGCGTGGCTTGTTTCGGTCATGGTACGCCATTGACGGAACAGGCAACCGAACGCTTAAAAGCCTTCGCCACCAAAACCGCCCGATAAGGCAATAGTCAATCGCTTGAGGAAATGCTTGCGCGGCGGTATACTAATAACGTTTTGTTCCAGATTTCACAGGCGCGACAAGGGCGGAGAGATGATGTCTATATCACGATTACGCATATCGCTGTTGGTGGCGATTCTGCTTCTGGCAGCATGTGGCACGATTGCAACGCCGGAGCCTTCTGGTGGTGCGGCACGCGCGGATGTTGAGGCAGAAACAGATGACACGGATGAGGCCGTCGCTCAAGAAGCGGGGACGACCGAAACCGAAGCGACGGATGAGTCTAACGAAAGTGATGTCCCCGAAGGCGAGGTTGTCGAAGAAACGACAAGTGACAACGCTGCTGCTGACGGGTCACAGACCGAAGCCGATCATGCAGACGCCGAAACGGACGAGCAGGCGAGTGCCGATACCGAATCGGGCGACGCGGTGACCGAAACGGATGAGCAGGCGAGTGCCGACACCGAAGGCGTCGAAGTCGCCGCCGCAGATGCCGCCGCCGATGAGAGTATCGAGATTAACGGCGACCCTGTAGCAGGCCAATTTGTTTTTCAGCAAGCCGGGTGCGTCGAGTGTCATAATCCAAATTCTGAGGAGCGGCTTGTCGGCCCCGGATTGGCCAATATCCGTGACCGGGCGCGAACCCGCGTCGAAGGGATGAGCGCTGTCGATTACATTCGGCAATCGATTCTTGATCCGCAAGCTTTTGTCGTCGAAGATTATCCGCCGCTGATGCCCGCGACTTACAGTCAATTGCTCAATGCTCAACAAGTCAATGATCTCATCGCTTACCTAATCACTTTAGAGGGGCCGGCTGCTGCCGAAGATACTGCCGATAGCAGTGCCGTTGATGAAGCAGATACATCGGCGGAAGAAGAGACGGTGACCGAAGCCGAGACGACTTCTGTCGAAGAAGCGGGAGACCAAGCCGAAGCGGTTGCCGAAGATGCTGCTGCCGATAATGCAGCCGCCGAGAGTCAAGAGGCTGAGGCGTCTGCTGTGATTGACGGTGACGTGACCAATGGCGAAACGCTGTTCGTCACCAATGGATGTGTCGCTTGTCACAACACGACATCCGATGATACGCTCGTCGGTCCCGGCTTGTTGACCATTGCTGAGCGTGCAGGCAGCCGCGTCGAAGGGATGAGCGCGGTTGAGTATGTGCGGCACTCGCTTATGGAGCCGACGGCTTTTGTCGTCGAAGGTTTTCCACCTGTGATGCCGCCGTTTGCTTCGCTTTCCGAGCAAGACATCAACGATCTGATTGCGTATCTGTTTTCGCTGAATGGCTGATTGAAGACGACCCTCATTCTTCTATGGCAAACGAATCAGGGCGACTCCACAGTCGCCCTTTTGCATCATATTTCGTAACTACTCAGGTAGCCAGTTTGAGAGCAGAAAATAAAGGCGTCTGTGTACAAGTCGTGTGTTTTCCGTAGGGGCGACGCGGCGCGTGGCCCCTACACACATCGATTTTGCCCATGAGTCAAGAGGCAACATGGCGATACGCAACGAATGAATTGCTTTTCTTCGCGCTCTTTGCGGTTCAATTTCT
>RFIA01000017.1 GCA_003695675.1 Chloroflexota bacterium | reverse complement strand
TCCAAAATAGGAGACAAATAGTGCCCTTCAGGGTACTTGGTTTTTCGGCAGCCGGAAACCGCTATGTCTACGTGCGGAGACTTTAGCCTCTGGCAGCATCTCCGTGCAGAGAATCCATCCTCTGGCGCATCTGCATCATTCCCCACGCAACTTCTTCAACGCTATCTCTCGATTATTGCGTGCAAATTGATGATTGGGATCGATGCGTAACGCGGCGTCATAATCCTCAATCGCGCCGTGAATATCCCCCTTTTGATATTTTGCGTATCCCCGATTGTTGTAGGCGTTGGCATCCTGCGGGTTGAGGCGGAGGGCTTCGCTATAATCCTCAATCGCGCCGTCGAGATCGCCTTTGTCGGCGCGGGCATTGCCTCGATTGTTGTAGGCGTCGGCATACAGTGAGTTGAGGCGGAGGGCTTCGCTATAATCCTCAATCGCGCCGTCAAGGTCGCCTTTAGCGTGTCGGGCGATAGCCCGATTGTTGTAGGCGTCGGCATACAGTGGGTTGAGGCGGATGGCGGCGTCGTAATCTTCAATCGCGCCGTCGAGGTCGCCTTTGGCTTTGCGGGCGATAGCCCGATTGTTGTGGGCGTTGGCATACAGTGGGTTGAGGCGGAGGGCTTCGCTATAATCCTCAATCGCGCCGTCGAGGTTGCCTTTGCCGGCGCGGGCGTTGCCCCGATTGTTATAGGCATTGGCATACTGTGGATCGAGGCGGATGGCGCTATTGTAATCGTCTAACGCGCCGTCGAGATCGCCTTTGGCCTGGCGGGCGTTGCCCCGATTGCTGTAGGCATTGGCAAACTGTGGGTTGAGGCGGAGGGCTTCGCTATAATCCTCAATCGCACCATCGAGATCGCCTTTGTCGGCGCGGGCGACACCTCGATTGTTGTAGGCTTCGACATCTTGCGGATTGAGGCGGAGGGCGGTGTTGTAATCGTCCAACGCGCCATCGAGATCGCCTTTGGCTTTGCGGGCAACACCCCGATTGTTGTAGGCGGTGGCATGCAGTGGGTTGAGGCGGATGGCGGCGCTGTAATCGTCGAACGCGCCGTCGAGATCGCCTTTGCCAGCGCGGACGATGCCCCGATTGTTGTAGGCGTTGGCATGCTGCGGGTTGAGGCGGATAGCGGCGTTGTAATCTTCAATCGCGTCGTCGTAGTCGCCTTTGACGTGGCGGGTGTTGCCCCGATTGTAGTAAGCGTCGGCATACAGTGGGTTGAGGCGGAGGGCGGTGTTGTAATCGTCCAACGCGCCGTCGAGATCGCCTTTGTCAGCGTGGGCATTGCCCCGATTGTAATAGGTTTCGGCAAACTGTGGGTCGAGGCGGATGGCGGCGTCGTAATCTTCAATCGCACCGTCGAGGTCGCCTTTGGCTTTGCGGGCGATAGCCCGATTACTGTAGGCGGCGGCATACAGTGGATCGAGGCAGAGGGCGGTGTTGTAATCGTCAATCGCGAAGTCAAGATTGCCCGCTTCTTGATGTTGATAGGCGCGTTCAAAATATTCGTTGGCGGTCAATTGTTTCTCGGTCACTTGCGGCGCGGCGTCGGCCTGCGCGATTTTGCGCTGCACTTGTGGCACATCCCCCGCCGGTGTCGGATGGATGATGCCCTCAAGTGCTTTGTTCAAGAAACGGGTGCGCAACCGAGTCATCGCCTCGTCGAAGAAATCCGCCGGAATCCGCAGCGCGTTGTATTGCGGCAGCAGTGTCATCTTGTCGCCGTGTAGATACGGCTGTACATCGCGAAAATCGAAGCCCTCGAACATCAATGGCACGATGTTACGCTTCATGTCGATGGCGTATTCGATCTCGCGCCGCAACCAATCGTTGGGATCAGCGCAGCGTTCTAAGGCACTCGGCGTCAAGATGACGATGAAATGGGCGCGGGCGGCGATTTGATTGAGGATGATTTGCTCGAATGAACCCGAGTCAATCGATTCGTAATCGAGAAAGACATCATACCCGTTGCTGCGTAAATTTTGATAAATGGCACGGGCATGATAAATATTCGTGCGCCGATAACTGATGAAGACCGTTTTATGTTCCATTGCTCACCTGCCGCCGTGAATCAACCATTCCAACACGTCTATTATTATGACGATATTCGGCGGATGTGTCAAAGGGTGTGGGATGTGTGTTTTTTGACGACGTGCTCACGCATCGGTGCGTAGTTGCTGCAACAAATCTCCCGGCGTCAAGATGATTAAGCCTGATTGTTTTGCAACATGAGGTGGATCAATCAAATCTTTACGATCAAATGTCAGCAGGTGACTACACTCAGCTTTGAGGGCGGCTGCAACGATGGGGGCGTCTTTTGCGGTGGTGTATTTTGCTACTTGACGCACTTCGTCCGGTGTTGGATTGACTTCCTCTGGTTGCAGAAAATCCAGCACAATTTCCACTGCGCCGACGCGATCTGGAAAATCTTCGGCGAGATTGCGTATACATTCATCAACAGCATACGCGCTGACAATCAACTGAAGCTCGCCACGCAGATGCCATTTAAAGAGTTCGCGGGTTGCGCCGCTTGCGGAACGAATGCCAGAGAATAGGGCGCTGGCGTCAAGAAAGGCGCGTATCATCTATTCGTCGAGATCGGATGATACGAGACCATAATGCTTTTGCAGCAGGGCATCGGCGATGTTCGAACGGCGTGCGAGGAACGTCTCCATTGTGAGATCATCATCTTGCCATTTCTCATCGAATGCTTTCAGTAGATGCTCCATGACCTTTTCACGCGATCCGACGAAAAAACCGTCTTCAGTCGGAATAACTACCAATTCATCGCCCGCTTCTAGTCCGGCCATTTGCAATAGGTCAGCAGGGAATTCTAGGTTGCCCGTATCCGGGATTGTGAGTCGTGTTGCCTTGCTCAAGGTATTGTCCTGACTGTTAGTATCGCTCATATTATAGCGAAGTACAGCGTCAATTTGAAGTGGAATGGTAATTATGGGACATGGTTATAACGACCCAACCTGCCATCGCTTGATGAGCGTATCGGTCGTGGTGAAGACAATCGGGGGGATGTTCTCGCGGGTAAACCATGCGGCTGCTTCAGCATCGTCGTCGGCTTTGAGCGTGCCGCCGAGAACACGACCGGCATAAGCAATCACGATGTCCGCGAGTCCCTCGTCATTTGCGTGGAAGACATCGAGCAAGCGCTCAATTTGCACATCGAGGCCGGTTTCTTCTTTGACCTCGCGGATAGCGGCGATTTTCGGGTCTTCACCCGCATCGACGAATCCGGCGGGGAGCGCCCATCGCCCTTTGCCGGGATTCATGCCGCGTTTGACGAGCAGCAATTCGGCATCATTGTTGCGCAACAAAAAGACGACGACGGCGACTTTCGGCTCGAAGAAGACGATGTACTCACATTCAGGGCAGACCGGGCGCATTCGACCGTAACGCTCTTGCTGTGTTAAGCGTGCGCCACAATTCGGGCAAAAATTCGCGACGCGGCTCATGCCTGCACTCGTCTGCGGGCGATGGTCGTCACGGTGGCGATGCTCAACAATAAGACGCCGAGTATCAGCAAGGCAATCGCGAGTCTGTCCTCATTGTCAACATTGTCAACGCGGGAGATGGCGCGGTTGTTTTCGCGAAATTCATCTTGCTGATGGAATGTCGCGTCGGCGATTTCGGTCGCGGGTTGCCCGGCGCTGCGTTGCGCGACAATCGTTTCCTGCGTTGGCGCGATGACAGCTTCGGATGGTTCTTGCTGCGCATTGACTGCGCCGACAGCCGACTCATCAGCCGAGACCGGCGTGGCAGCCGAACCCGATTCATCCTGCGCAGCTTGACCGGCTGTAGTCGGGGCGTTGGTGTCTTCCGGCGCGGCGAATTGTTGAGATTGTGGGGCGTTGGCAGCCGGTGGCGCGATGCCCGCGCCCGCCGATTCTGCGGCTTCAGCCGGTGCGAATTGGGCTTCGTCGGCCTCACTGATGGCCGAAAGCGCGGTTTCGTCGACGGCGAAGTCTTCAGCGCCGCTTGTTGCGCGACGTGTCGCCGCGACAGCATCATCGCGCAAACCGGCCCCGTCACCGGCGACGGTATCATCAACGGCAGCTTCTTCAACCGGGGCTTCGTTATCGCCCGCACTTTCTCCCTCGATGAGCGTGTCGGTTGTGGATTGCACGTCGGCGAAATCGGCGTCGCTCGCTACATCTGCACCGGCAGCGCCGCCTGTTTGTGGACGTGGCGTAGCGAATGGTGATGGCGCGGCAGCGATGTTTGCCAATGGTTGCTCTTGTGATGATTGAGCGATTGTGCTTTGCTCGGCGCGTGAATCACTTTGTAGCAAGAGTATACCGCCAATGACAAACAGCAGTATCGCGGCGACGGCTGAAACTGCGCTGAAGACAGCTGTCGTCGGGAAGATGAGAATGCGTGGCGATGCCGGTGCGCGTTCTTCGAGCATCTGCGCAGTCAGTGTGAAATTGCGCGGTGCTTTCATCGGCGGCAGTTGATTGATGAGCGCGACCGTTTCCCGCAGTGTCGCCAATTCACGGCGCAAGTTGGCATCGCGCTGCAATTGCTGTTCAAGAGCCGAGCGCTCAGAATCCGAAAGCATCCCGTCAAGATAGGCGGAGAGGCGTTCGATGTCTTGTGGATTGGTATGATGCCCGGCGTTCATGATAGTCTCGTTACGTTAATCAAATTAATCATCGCTATGGGTAAGACGATATGTGTCTGGCAAAAGTTCCTGAAAATTTTGCAAACACGCACGCATACTGGCACGCGCCCGGCTCAAACGCGACTTGACCGTGCCCGCAGGCACACCGGCGCTCGCGGCTACTTCGTCGTAACTCAAGCCTTCGATGTCGCGCAAAATGATGACGAGGCGCTGCTCATCGCGCAGCGCTTTGATGCAATTTTCAATGATGCGTTGCAATTCGTGTTGTTGGACGTGTTGCTCCGGCGACGGGTCGTATGAAGGCAGGGGCGGGCCGTCGGCGTGGTCAGCGCCCGGCAGGTCGTCGAGCGCGTCCGCCGGGCGGCGTTTGCGGCGGCGCAGTTCGTCATAGCAGGTGTTGGTCGCAATCCGCAGCAGCCACGCTTTGAAGTTGCCGCCACGATACGTTTCGAGTCGGCGAAAGGCGGTGATGAATGTGTCTTGCGCGGTGTCGGCGGCGCTGTCGGCTTCGCCCATGATGCGATACGTCACGCCGTAGACATTGTCCTGATAACGCAGCACGAGCGCGTTGAACGCATTCAGGTCACCCCCCTGTGCGGATGTGATCAAATCTTGTTCATCAGACTGCTGTTCTACCGGGTTTGCCATTGACAACCGCGCCAAAAATTTTTATGATTGGAATGCTAAGATATTGCAGTAAAGTTAAATATCATCGTGTTATTTCGTGATAAATGCCGGTGTGATGGAATTGGCAGACATCCGCGACTCAAAATCGCGTGCCCTTGCGGGCGTGTGGGTTCGACTCCCACCACCGGCACAAAAAGTCAGATTTGATCTGGCTTTTTGCTTTATAGGGCAAGGCACGCCTTGTCCCTACAGAAATCCTACACAGATTGGATATTATCTGTTTGTCGGTCGAAAGTCAAAGGTTGTATCGGGGTGATGTGATGCGGACGTGTCAACGATCACCCGCCTGTCTGCCGTTTCTATAGCGGATAGGTGAATAGATACGAAAATAGAACGCTGCAGATTGTCAGGTACGACACATGTGTCGTACCCGACGAAAAGCGATCCTATTGTTCAAAGTGCGCAACGCCTAAGCATGGGAAATTTGATAACCGCCGCTTTTACTTTTTCGCCCCCTGACATACACTTATCTCAATCAGAATTTGCACAGGTGCGAGTTTTGCATCGTAAGGGCACAGCGTGCTGTGCGCCTACGTGTGGCTCGGTGTATAAGATATAAACGGCATCTTGTGTAATCTCTGGTGACAAACCTTGCTTAAACATTTGTACATATCATCACAGAACGAGAATTATGCGTCGTTTTTTCGTATCGTTATTCGCGGGGTTCATCGTCGGGGTTGGCTTGGGGCTTTATTTGGGGTGGATACAATTCCCGGTGCAATTCGTCAACAGCCCGGCTGCTGATCTCGCTGAAAATTTCCGCGATGATTATACCGTCATGATTGCAGCCGGTTATCAAGCCGATGGCGATGTCATCGGCGCGATTGAACGGCTGCGCATCTTGAACGAAGAAGATATTCCCGAATATGTGCAGGATGTCACTGTGCGCTACATCACGAATTCACGCGATGTCGATGATATTCGTAATCTTGTCGCGCTGTCCGAAGCATTGGGGAAACTTTTGCCTATCATGGAACCGTATCGCCAAGTCACACTGCCGGGGCAACAACCATGACGATTGCACGACCGCCCACATTGCCCGAAGAAATCCCCGCAGCGCCGCGTCCGAGCAAATATATGCGTCCACGACGTTATTTTTCGTGGCCGGCTGTCGTCATTGGGCTAATCATGGGGCTTGCCGGTGGCTTATTTTATGCGTGGAATGTTAACCCCATCTCCGAAGTTGATACCGCGCCGTGGCAATTGCGTCAGGAAGATAAAAATCACTACGTCGTCGCCATCGCGCTGAGCTTCGCGCACGACGGCGACCTCAATCGTGTACAGGAACGCTTGCTACAACTTCGGTTGAACACCGACCCGATTCAATATGTGGCCGATGTCGCCTGCGATCTTGCGAGTGGGGGATATGTCGATAGCAGCAGTGGGTTGTCGGCCATTCGCAGTATGATGGTTTTTTATCAATTGCAAGGGCGTTCCGGTTGTGCTGACACATTGATTGAACTTGACACCGACGAACCGGAAACACAAGTCTTAGTTTTGCCCACGCCAACACTCGCACCGCCAGCGAGTAAAACACCGACGCCGATACGCAATGACCGCGCAACCGCGACGCCATCGACTCTCGTCATTGTCCCAACAAGCCCACCACAACGCGACTTTGTCCTCGTTAGCGTCAATACCTTCTGCGACTCCGAGTTGACCGGAATAATTGAGGCTTATGTGCAAGATTTCAATGGTGATGGGATACCCGGTCAACCAGTGCGTGTGCGTTGGGATGAAGGCGACGACACATTTTTCACCGGCTTAAAACCGGAGCGCGGCCCGGCGTATGCCGATTTTGAAATGGAAGAAGGTAAAGGCTACACTGTCGAAATGCCCGGCCTTTCTGACCCGACGACGCAGCCACTCGTCGCTGTGCCGTGTACGACTGATGACGGTGAACAAGCGCTGACATCGTATCGTGTCGTCTTCCGTCCGGTGAATTGATTTCGTTTATATTCAAATAGGTAGGGACGACGCGCCACGTCGCCCCTGCGGGTATCTCCCGACTTTTTCATGACAAACGTCGCGTCATCGTCACATTCAGATTCGCGGTGCCGTCAAGCGTTGGCGAACTCCACGCAAGATACAGATGCCGGTCACGGTCAACAGCGAATGATGGCGATGAAAGCAATGGTGAATCATTCACGATTGCTTGGAAACCCTGCACACTGCCACGCCGAAAATACATCACACCGAGTGTGGCTTCATCAAACTTCGCTGCGACCGGCAAAGTTTCAAATTGTCCACTGAGTGGCATCGCGTGGCTCGCCCACCGGTCGCCGGTTGTCGCAACATTCGTCATCCCACTATTGAAGCCAGTCTCAAATGGTATGCCCAGTAATTCGCGAATGCCTACCCGTACTGGTCGTTGCCACCTTTGCGCATTGAGTGCAGAGGTCGCCATCCACGTTTCGCTTTGGTTATCGGCGTGTGTGATGTTCCAAAATAGATAACGATGCGTATGGTCGAGCGCGAGGCGGAAATCGGTGATGCGGTCGCCGCGTTGTCGATTGGGAAGCGGCGGCACCTGTTGGATATTTTCCAATTGCTCACCGACTAATTCAGCGATGAAGGTGGCTCCGCTTGAGACTTGCTGCCACGCCAGATAAACAACGCCATCATTTGTTCGGGCAATAGTCGGCCAATCGGCATTGTTGATGAGTTCTGTACGCGGCAGTTGCGGTCGTCCCATCGGGTCAATTCCTTGTAGATACAAGCTCGGTTCGGCAATCGCACCGCCACTCCAGATGATAGTGACAGAGCCGTCGCGATTCGGCAACGCCGTATATCGTGCCGTGCGCATATTTGAATTCAGGACTGGGCCGCGTTCAGGTTGTGTATCGGCACGGAGGATTCCAGAAAATAGACGATTTTCCCTGCGCGACGTGTCCGCGTCCAACCACAAGATATGTGCGCGACCACGCGCTGCCGGTAACATCATTTGATTGTAAGGATGTACTGGTGGGAGGGGAAGCACGGTTGTTTTGGAAGGGGTGCCGTCGACAATTTGCACAGCATCGTGATGCACACCCGTTTCATCCGCACCGATCCAATATGCAGTCACGCCATCCGCGTGCGGCCAGATTTGTGGGGCAGCACTTTGCTCACTGTGTCCAAATGTGATGATGATGCCCCATGCCGATTCAGGGGTGTTGCGGTTTGCTAGTGAGCAAGCGGATAAAGATACAATTGCCAGAAAGAGTAGAGCAATATAACGATGCATCGTTAATCATCGATGACGGGGGATAAATCTTCGGGGCCGATATAGTGTATTGGGCCGGGCGCATAATAGGCGATGGATTGCACAACATACCGCGCTGTGTTGAGCGTCACATTCGGCAGCACAGCCTCATAATCATCGTAGTAAATGCCGACATGATAGCGTTCGTCGCCATGAATCAAATAACGCACAATAAGACCACTTAATCCAGAGATACGCGGCGCTTTGACGACTTGCAATTCGCGAATGCGCTCCCACAGAATCGGTTTATGATGCACCAAAACTTCACCGGCAAATTCGGCGAAATGGTCTTGAAGGTAGCGTGCTTCGCTTGCTGTCAAGTCATCTACATTCGGGCGCACCTGTGTCCGTTTTAATCGCATCGAATCGCTCCACTCAACAAGATGTCGTTTGCGATTATACAGGCGATTCGAGATCGAAGGTAGAACGCATGTTATGCGCGATTGCAATTCGTTTGAGCGATGGGGAGTGTCACCGATTATCTGAGTAATGGATTGCTGTCATGCAGCATTTTGTCGATGGCTTGCAGTCCATCATGCAATGTGTCGCCGAGATATATCCCAGTCATTTTCGCGATGAGTTCCGGTTTTTCTACAAAAATCCGCCCGCCATAAGTAACAAACGATTCGTGATGTTCTGCAATTTCCGGCATCCATTCCGGCCAATGACTCAACATTTCTGCGGTTTCTTGCGTCATGGCGACGAGAACAACCAGCGACGGGCGGATTTGTTGAACGCAGATAGCTAAATCCGGCAAGGGGACAGCCGGGCCAAGATAAATAACTGGCCAACGCAGCCGGCGCAATAGCACACCAAGAATGAGCAGGCTGCCTTCATGTTGCTCTTGCGGCGCCCCGGCCAACAATATCGGATGAATCGTGTAGGGTGGCGGGCCGTTGTGCATCCACATCAACAGATGCTGCCGCAAATAATGTGTGGCGAAATGCTCTGTCGCAACATTGATTTGTCCTTGTGCCCATGCTTCGCCAATATCAGATAATGTCGGCGAAACAATCTCCAGAAAAACATCCTCTGGTGTGTGAATGGCTAGAGCTTCGGCAAGTATTTGGTCTACCAATATGGAATGATGTGAAACGAGTGCTTGATAGAGGCGTTGTTTGTAGGCGATATACGATTGTTCATTATCGTCATGCTCACTCATTTGGGGAATCGATAGCGTTGGCGATTCCGGGAAGCGTCCTTCATCTTCAATATGACGCAAGGCGCGGACTGCTTGACTGATTTGCATACCCTCATCGATTCGCGCCCTGACCCATTGCAAACGAGCCACCTCATTCTGTGAATAGAGGCGATGTCCGCCCGGCGTTCTCGATGATTTGGGAAATTGGTATCGCCTTTCCCACACACGTAACGTTGTTTCAGGAATATCTGTCATTCGGGAGACAGCGCCAATATTGAAGAGGGGTTCACCATCTTCAAATGGGCTTTCTTCATCGTATGGCATAGCGGATTCTCGTTGACTAAACTTGAACAAATCTTTGACGCAGTATACATGACATTTTCAAAATGGACACTGTGCTTCTTGAAATTAGGCATAATGTTGACAGATGATCGCGTGTCCTCTATGCTTTGTCCAATTAAATTGAGCAATGGTTGTCAATTGTCGTATGATGGCAATGTGTTCAACTGTCAAAAAACGATAGGAGCGTGAGAGATGCGCGTTATCATTAGCGGTGGCACAGGTGTCATTGGCCGGGTGCTTGTACGAGATTTGGCTGCTGAAGGCCATGAAGTGATTGTCTTGAGCCGCGATCCCGATGCTGTGTCCGATTTTCCTGAGCAGGTTCGTGTCGAGAAATGGGACGCACACAGCACTGATGGGTGGGGGCATCTCGTCGATGGTGCGGGTGCAGTTGTCAATCTTGCCGGCGAGAGCATCTCTGGAGGGGCGTTATTACCGAAACGTTGGACGGATGCGCGTAAGCAACGCATTCGCGACAGTCGTGTGAATGCGGGCAAGGCGATTGTGCTAGCCGTTGAAGCGGCGCAGCATAAACCCGGTGTTGTCATTCAAGCGTCGGCAGTTGGTTATTATGGCTCGCGCGGCGATGAACAATTGTCGGAAGACGCGAATGCTGGTCATGACTTTCTCGCAAAGACAACCGCCGAATGGGAACAATCGACTGAAGCGCTCGATACAATGGGCGTTCGTCGCTGTGTGATTCGTATTGGAGTCGTGCTGACAACAAAGGGTGGCGCGCTGCCGAGTATGATGTTGCCGTTCAAATTGTTTGTTGGCGGGCCGCTTGGTCATGGTAAGCAATGGGTGCCATGGATACATATTGATGATGTGTCGGGCGCGATTCGTTATTTGATTGAAAACGAGGATACATCCGGCATTTACAATCTGACCGCACCCAATCCGTTACAGAACAGAGATTTTGCTAAACAACTCGGTGCTGCAATGAGACGACCGTCGTTTGTGCCGATGCCAAGTTTTGTTTTCAAGACCATGTTTGGTGAAGTGGCAACCATCGTGCTTGATGGGCAACGCGCTGTGCCGCAACGTTTGCAAGAGGCCAATTATGAATTCAAATTTCCCGATGCACAATCAGCGCTGAATCACCTGCTTAAACAGCGAGCGTAGTGCATAAACAATATTGGATTGCGCTGAGTTTGTTAAGGCAGCAAATACCTAGATCGCTTGTATAATAGCGGGGTAAGCATGTTTCGCCTACGAAGTAAGGAGAAAACTAATCGTGCGCAATCGACTATTGTTCATTTTATTCGCCATGCTCATCGGCAGTTTGAGCATCGTGCTTCCGGCAGGGGCGCAAGGGGGCGTCACCGTCACCTGTGATAATGGGCCTGATATTACGAATGGTGTCGAAATTGTGGTCAATCAGATGCGGACTGGGTTCACCTATACGGCGACGGCGATT
>RFIA01000175.1 GCA_003695675.1 Chloroflexota bacterium | reverse complement strand
CTAAATTCTGCATCAGGTCATTATAATCAATATCATGAACTACCGACAACTCCGGCGGTGCGTTCCCAAATGTGATATTCACTCGTTGTTCCCAGAAGTCGTGATGCTCAAGTGGGCACTTCCTAAAGGAATTTGGACACAAAGCAGGCGTCACAGCGACGGCAATATGAATATTGTTCGTCGGATATTCGGCCTCAAGCCCAAATAATGACAGAGCAGCTGGACTACCCGCGCAAACCAATCCATTTCTTGGCGGTGTGCCGAGCGATAATAGAAAATCAGCGAATGTAATTTTAGATTGAAAGTGCATCCATTCTGCACGATTTGCAGATAACTGAATAGTGCCCTCTGCGCCCGCGTCAAAAAAAACCGTTGCTTGCCCATCCCAATCCCACCGTATTTGTTCAAATGCCTCTATCATTCGGATGTTTTCGATTCGTTCATCATCCGCCAGAATACGCATCACTTCGCTTGTTGTTGTCACACCGGGACGAATGCCCATAAAACACGGCGCAGGACAGCCATCGGGCGGCGTCAGAAAGTCGCGCAGGCCGTGGTCATCATACGGTTGTGCGCGGATGATACCTATCACAAACACGAATAACAGTATTAAGGGCAGTGTCATCTTCAGCCAGACTTGTGCCATCGGTATCAATCCAAGTCGCATTCAATTGAGAAGTGCTCGACCATTCGTCAGGCAAGGTGGGCGCGTATCAAATTGTCCCGGATTCGCGTGTATCCATATCTCGACATTAGGTTGCTCGAAGTGGCGCAAAGATGGAAATTCCAACGTGGTTTGGGCGATGATATGACTGTCGGGATAGATGGCTCGCGGTGATGCAGAGCAAGGACGTTCGTTTTCATAAGGAAAGCGCTCTCTTGGGTTGCCGAGCGACAAGAAGACATCGCCCATGCGAATATTCGTCTGAATGATGATGAACGAGACCACATTGTTCACGATGATGATGCTGTTTCGTTGATTTTCTAAATCGACAAATGATTGTTCACCATCCGCCCATCTCCAAATGACCGACATCGCATTATCAGACAGATTGTATTCTACGGGCAAATACAAAAGATTTTCGACCCGACGATTTGCTAATAGGCGTTGTTCGACTTCAGCCGCAGTTGTCACACCAGGACGAATGCCCATGAAACATGGCGCGGGGCAACCGTCCGGCGGCGCTAAGAATTCGCGCAAGCCGTGGTCATCATACGGTTGTGCGCGAATGACGCCAATCACGAGTGCGAATAGCACCAGCGCCACCGATGCGACCTTCAACAAAAGACGAGTCATTGGCAAAATTCCAAATCATACAAAGTCGGGTGTTCCAACAAATTGAGCACAAGTCTCGTGTTGCGCGGCATCGACCAACCAAGTTCAACCCACACACCCGCCTCTAATTGCTCAACAGGCGGTAAACATGGCAACGTATTCACGGAAAGCAACACCTGTTGTTGACCATACCCAACCATGTGCAGCACATCATGACGCCCACTCATCGAAACCAGTATATCCGGTCGTTGATAGAGAAACCAGTCCGCCAACTGCGTGTGTGTGAACACGACAATCGACAGAACAACGCCATTTGGGGACACAGCGATGCGGCCACCAACGTCGCCGTTGATGTAGGCCGGTTGCTGCCCACTCCACGTCCATTGGATTCTGATGTTGCCCGTTGATGTCAGTGTATTGCCGTAAAAGATTTCCACATCTTCGATCCATTCGCTCGCTTCGAGACGCGCCAATACGGTGTCAATGGGGGTGACGCCAGGTTCAATGCCGAGAAAACACGGCGCAGCACACTCGTCGGTAGGCGACAATAACGCTTGTACACCGTGGTCGTTATAGGGTTGTGCGCGGATGAAGCCAATCACAACCATAAACAACAGCGTCGGCAAGAATATCAACTTGAGTATCGCACTACACATGATGAATTTGGTATATTTTATTCTTCCGGCTTGCTGATGATGATTTCGGTGTGCATTTTCCAGACGACTTGTTGTGATACCGGACATTCCATCGCGCCCGGTATCGCACCCGAATACGCTGTGATGATACACAGATGTTCCGTCGTCAAAAGGATGCCGCTTTCAGTATAATGCGCCCGATTGCCGCGCACAAAGCCGTCGAATGTGTTGCCAGCAATCGTTCCCTCTGTGACTTCAAAGTGGTCGGGGCGGCCCATTTCGAGCAATGCTTGATAAAATGGTGTCGTTAGCGGGATTTGAATCTGCACGACACGACCATCTGCGCCGGTGACGATGCTGCTGCTTATCAACCCATTGTTGAAAGCGAGATTGAAGTCTCCCCATTCAAAGGCGATATTCGCGCCGCCGAAGAAATTGTTGTCGAAAATTTCTATCGACTCAACCCATGGATGTGTCTCAAGAATCGCGATGGCTTCGGCCTCTGTCGTCACACCGGGACGGATGCCGATGAAGCACGGTGCGGGGCAACCGTCCGGCGACAACAAAAAATCGCGCAGGCCATTGCTATCATAAGGCTGCGCATGGATGAAACCAATGAGCAGGGCGAAAACAACAATGTACAATGACGCGAGCTTTATCATCATGAGGCGCATCATGTACTCCGCACAGAATTCGTTTTGAAGAGTGTATTATACCCCGCTTATCGCATCTTGTCCTTTGCGTCCTCACGGCTGATTTTATGCACTGTCCGGGCACTACAAAAGATCTTTTTGGATTAAATTCGATAATGCAAAGAGCGCGGAACTGTAATGGCTGCTCCGCGCTCTCGCATTAAATTTTCAGTTTTAGAAAATGTGGCTGTTACGACGACACGCGACGCATTTCCATCGTCCATGCCGGATTTGAGGCACTGCCATTGCGCCACAATAGATTGTCCGCATCAATGTTGACATACGTGAAGATGCCAATCGTGCAGCCTACCTCGTCACAACGCCCATTACCAAAACGAAAGAATCCACTGAGCAAGGTGTCCCAACGCAATTGTTCCCATACGCCGCGTTCACTGTTGTAACGGCTTAATCCCCATGCTTCGGTCGGTGTGCCGTTGAGTTGTGTGACGACATGCTCTTCAATCGCGTGCCCACCCAGCGCCCATGTTACTGTATCCGTCGAATCGAATGGTTCAAAATCATGTTGCTGGAATGGCCCTTCCCAATCACCAATGAAAAAGGCGAATTGTTCGGTTTCGGGCGGTGGCGGGACAGCCTCACCACGCTCACGAATCGCGTCGGCGATGGCGTCCACATCAACATCGTCAGCCAATCGAGTGTATTGCATCGTCCATATCGGCGTCTCGTCATCGGCTTCTTTGATTGTGACATCAAAATGGTCGTCGTCAATGATCTCAAGTGTGAGACGCATCGAATTTGCCCCACGCACAGTTAGGCTGTTTTCATCAAGCATCTCTTGCGAGAAATCTTGTATACCCGCTGTGAGTGTGTCTGCCCACGCCATTTTCCAGCGATTCTCGCGCGTACTAAAACCGCGCAGTGTCGTGATTTCGAGCAACGCATCGCCGCGTGTGCCCAGCCAGCGTTCCAGCAAAACATGCCCGCCGAGATGCCAATCAATCGTCGAAAGCGCGGTTGTCTCTTCCCATTCATCTTCGGCGAGGCGATAACGCGAGAAGACCTCCCACGTTCCGGTCAGCGATTCAAATTGCGCTACTGCGGGCGGTGGTGGGCCAGTTTCCAACGCCGAAACGGGCGACACCACCGCCAGCAACAGCAGAACATAGACTATAGGCGACAAAATTTTCATCAGCAATTTATATTAGTCCCCCACCAAATCGCCCGTGTAGGTGGCGACATAAATACTTGTATCCGGCACGCCTGCTGTGTCCGACCCTTCGACATAGAGATAGAATGTGTCGTCAACGTGGGTCAATGCAGTGAACCACATGGTATTGCCGTTGGGCAAATCATCGGGGGCAAAAATCGGATTATCCGCAGATTTTGTCCAATTGATGCCGTCTTCGCTGGTGGCGAGACCAAGCCGCATCATACCGCGTCCCGGTCCCGGCGAACGGTAAATCATGACCCAACCGTCATCGGTTTTTACGACACGTGGTTGATGTACCGCCTCGGCCTCCCACTCTTCCGCCGGTATCAATACCGGGTCGCTTTCGGCAAAGGGGGCTTCGGTCGTCGTCGGGTCATCATACTTTGTCCAAGTGATGCCGTCTTCGCTGGTCGCCATACCAATCGATTGCCGATTGCGTGAATCGTATCCGGTATAATACATCACGTAGCCCGTGTCCGTTCGGACAACAGATGGCGCAGCGAGTTGGGTTTCGTCCCATTCACCGCGGCTGCCGGGCGAGAGGATCGCTTCGGGCAAGGGTGTCCACGGCCCTAGTGGGTCGTCCGCCGTCGCGAGGCCGATGGCGCCTCCTGCCCCGCGAAAAGCCGGGCGTTCCCATGTATAGAAATACAACGCCCACGTCCCATCATCGCGAACTTCTGCGCTCGAGGCCAACATCGCCGTGCCCGCATAATCGACCTCATCCGTTGTGAATACCGGTTCTTCGGTCACCTCCGTCCAATTGATGCCATCGTCAGAGGTGAGATACCCTACTTGCACCGACGCTGGCCAGCTCTGAAATCCATTACGAAACATATAAAACTGTCCATCGTGATATGTCACGGCGCCAGGATCGGTGTAACGACCATCCCACTCGCCACGCGGCCCGAATTCGACAACCGGCCCATCGCCGACAGTCGTGAACAAAGCCCCCGCCTCATCTTGTGCCAAGCTGCTGCTGACCATGCTAATCATGAGTAACAACAGCATCACCACAATCCCTGTGAAACGACATGTTGTCATACGCATCATGCAAAATCCTTTCATTGTTGACAGAGTGTATATGTGCTAGTTTATATATGTAATTGCATATATAAAGGTTCATATTTGCTCTCTTTTGATTCGCCATAGTACAATCGACGAATAGCAGTAACGCAATCGATAGTAGGGACATCTTCATGTCATCACTAGCGTACATCCTCATGGGATTGCTCAAAGACGAACCATTAACTGGTTACGAACTCAATAAACGCTTTCAATATGCGACTCAATTTTTTTGGACGACAGACCAAAGTCAGATTTACCGCGCACTCAGTAAAATGCACGAACGCGGCTGGGTCGAAATCGAATATGTTGTGCAGGAAGAAAACCCGAACAAGAAAATCTATCATCTCACGCCATCGGGGTATGAAGCGCTGCGAGTATGGTTGGCGACTCCGCTCAAACCGGAAGCATCGCGGTCGCCCTATCTAGCGCAAATTTTTTATGGGGGAGACCTGACCGCAGAGGAACTCATCGGCGTGTTGGAAGCGCGATTAAAATGGCAAGACCCGGAACGTGAAGAACTTGAAAAACGGTGGGCAGAAGTGAAAGATTACCCAGACACTGAGATTACGAAAGCGCAATTTCTGCGTCGGTTGACGTTGGAATATGGTGTGCTGTGGTATCGTCTACAGCGCGATTTCTTAGAGGATGCGATTGCCCGAATCCGTGCGAAGTGGGAAGATGAAACATAGCAGGGACGGTTCGCGAACCGCCCCTGCTGATGATGTGATAGCGAATTGTCGGCTTAGAATTTCACCAAAAATGCCGTGAAGTACATGATCGCCAAGCCGGCGGTCAAACCGCCGAGATTGGCCCAATTGACAATCGGTTCGTTGATGCGGGTGCTGTCTTTGGCGACGAGTTTGCCGACTTCCCACACGACTTGCAAAATGGCGCCGATGCCGATGGCGAGGAAGATCGTCGCCAGCACTGCGTTGAAGGCAAAGCCGCCAATCCATGTGCCGAGTATTGCCGGGCCACCGGCCAGCAAAATCAGCGCGGCGAAATGCCCATAACCCGGATTCTTGCGCACAATCGGCGCGGCGATACCGACACCTTCTGTGATGTTGTGCAAGGTGAAGCCGAGTATCAAGAATGTGCCGAGCGCTGCTTCGCCGAGTGCAAAGGCAGCCCCAATCGCGAGGCCTTCGCCGAGATTGTGCAAGCCGATGCCGAACGCGATGCGATACGAGATTCCGAGTGGGTCAACCTCTTGATTGTGGCGCATATTGCCAACCGCTAACAAAACGCCGAGCGTAATCAACGCGATGAAGGCCACCATCGGCGCACCCTGCCAGAATGCCGGGAGTTCTTCGGCGAATTCCAGCGCGTCGAGCCACGTCCCAACGGCGAGGAACACCAGCAAACCGACCGTCAACGATAGCACAAAATTCATCGCGCGAGTGCTCAGACGCCGCATGAACGGATACCACAACACGCCGAGAAAGACCGGTACGATGCCGACATACAAACCGACAAGACCAAAGCGGGCGAACAAGCTGCCCGATGCTTCCGGCGTTTCGACAGCGACACCGATTTCGGCGTCGAAAGTGGCGCCTAGCTCAGTGATGAGGACAATCTCGTGGGCCTCTTCAGCCACCCACGGATAAGGTATCGTGAAGGTCGCGCTGCCAAATCGCGGTATCGTATTCGATGGTTCGGCGGTGTAACTCCAATACGCTTCATCGACTAACACTTGCGGTATTGTGACTTCGCCTGGCCCGTCATTGACGACATCGACTTCGATGATGCCCGGCTCCGGCAAGCGGATTTGCTGAATGGCGACTTGCTCTACTGGTGGCCCTTCGAGATCCGAAAGCCCGGCATCGGTCGCAACCATATACGCCAACACGATACCGAGCAATACCAACGGCACCAATGCCAGCAACCACGCCGCGCCAGAAAGCCCTTGATTGCTATTGAGTGTTTCGTTCGTCATTTGTTGTGTGCTCATCAGACTGGCTCCTCTCGAAATGGCACGGTGCTGCCTTCGGTCGCGAGTCGATTCCATGCTTCATCGACACCGGCGCGTTCTAGTGCCGCTTCAAAATTTTCCGGCTCGACGATGTTGAAATTCCCCATCCAACCAAGTTCAGCAAATTCGCTGATGTGAGCGTGGAACATATACTCGCCCGGCCAACGGAAACTGAATTCGAGGATGCCCCGTTGCGCTTGCACTTGGCTGATGGTATCGACACGGCGCAGCGTTGGTTCAAGCGTTGTGCCATGATCGTAATAATCGAAAAATTCTGCGTGCAAGTGGAAGGAATTGACAGCGTCAAATTCGGTGATGTTGATCAGATAGACGCGAATTGTCTCGCCGACCAACGCCGGTATCGGACGGCGTGCATATTCATGACCGACGGTGTTGACGGCATAGATTTCGTTGTCGCCGTCGAAGTTGGTGTCGAAGGCGTTCATCATCATCATCAACTCACGCGCCGGTGGGCGCCCACCGGGCGGGTCTACGATGAATGCGCCATACAAGCCTTTATGAATGTGGCGCTTTAACGGAATGGCGTGGCAGTGATACAGATGGCAACCGAACGGCTCCGCATCGAATTCATACGTAAACGATTCGCCGACATCAATCATACCCGGCCCGGCACCCGGCACGCCGTCCATTTCAAACGGATGGATGCCATGAAAATGTATCGTGTGTGGATGCGACCCGGCATTGACGAAATTGATGCGGATGCGGTCACCCTCTGTCGCTCGAATCGTCGGGCCGGGCACACGACCGTTATACGTCCATGCCGGGAAGAAGATACCCGGCGCGATTTCGATTTCGACATCGCTGGCGACAATATTGTACTCGCGCAATGTTTGACCATTCGGCAATTGGCTGACTGCACCGTAATCCCAATCGACGAGTATCTGCATCGGGTCGAAGCCATTGCGCTGATGGTCAACCTCGCCGACGAGCATACTCAGCCCATGTTGATGCGTCTCGCCATCATCCTGAGGCAACGGCGCAGCAAGGACGGGTTCGCTTTTCCCCGACCCGGCCACCATCCCCGCACCGACGACACTCGCCGCCGCGCCGAGACCGGCCTGCAAGAAGTTGCGTCGCGAGACGAAACGTCCCAATTTATCTTTCATAATTGAACAGCCCCTGTCTAAATTTTCGTGTTAAGTTAGTTTTATTTTAGATTAGCCTAAAAATTTGTCAATGCCCACTCGACCAATCAATCCACTAGCTTTTTGCGCTTTAGGTTGTTATCATCTAGTAGATAACAACTCGTTTAAAAGATGTTTTATCAGGAGTCAAAAATGGTCGAAAAACTGAAAAACTACATCGGTGGCGAATGGGTGGACTCAAGCGCCACGGAATACACGCCGGTCGTCAATCCGGCGACATGTGAAGTGATTGCCGAAGTGCCGGACTCACCGGCTGCGGATGTGGACGCGGCGGTCAGCGCGGCGAAAGAAGCCTTTTGGGAATGGCGGACGACGCCGGTGCTCAGCCGGGCGCAATATATGTATCGTTTGAAAGCGCTGCTCGAAGAGCGTTTTGAAGAAATTTCGCGCACGATTGTCGAAGAAAACGGCAAGACTATTGACGAAGCCCGCGGCGAAGCGCGACGCGGCATCGAGAGCGTCGATTTTGCGATGGCTGTCCCATCATTGATGCAAGGCTATAAAACCGAAGACATCAGTTCCGGCATCGACGAGACGGCAGAACGGCAACCACTCGGCGTCTTCGCGGCGATTACGCCGTTCAACTTCCCGATGATGGTGCCGTTATGGTTCTTGCCGACGGCGATCACCACCGGCAATACCTTTCTCGTCAAGCCATCGCCGCAAACGCCGCTGAGTATGCAATTATTATATGAATTACTCGATGAACTTGACCTGCCGGAAGGCGTCGTCAATCTTGTACACGGTGGCATTCCAGCATCAACAGCCGTGATGGAACATCCGGATGTCGTCGGCGTGTCGTTTGTCGGTTCGAGCGCCGTAGCCAAAATTGTGTATGAAACCTGCGCAAAGCATGGCAAGCGCGTCCAAGCGCAAGGCGGCGCGAAGAATTATATCGCCGTCATGCCAGATGCAAATATGGAAGCAAGCATTGTCAATATTCTCGGTTCGGCTTATGGCTGTGCCGGGCAGCGTTGCCTTGCGGGGTCGGTCGTCGTTGCAGTCGGCGATGCGTATGACAAATTGCAAGAAGAACTCAAAGACCGCGCTGCGAAATTACGAGTTGGTATGGGTCTTGAAGAGACGACTCAAATGGGCACGGTCATCTCGGAATCCGCGCGAGAACGCATCGAAGGCATGATTGAAGAAGGTCTCAAAGAAGGCGCTGAACTCGTGCTTGATGGGCGCGGCGTCAAAGTCGAAGGCTTTGAAAAAGGGTCATTCGTCGGGCCGACGATTTTGGGCGGCGTCAAGAAAGATATGACCGTTGCACAAGAAGAGATTTTCGGGCCGGTGTTGTCGATGATTAAGGTTGACAGCTTCGACGAAGCGGTTGAAGTCATCAACAATAGCCGTTACGGTAACGCCGCGAGCATCTTCACCAGCAATGGGCGCTATGCTCGCGAATTCAAATATCGTGTACAAGCTGGGAATATCGGCATCAACATCGGCGTCGCGGCGGCTCAAGCGTCTTTCCCCTTCGGCGGGCAAAAAGATTCGTTCTTCGGCGACTTGCATGGGCAAGGGCCAGACTCGATTGATTTCTATACCGACCGCAAAGTGTTGATTGAGCGCTGGTATTAATTTTGCATACGATACTCGTAAGGGCGCTTCGCGAAGCGCCCTTGCTGTTGATTAATCCACACAGCAGGAATTCCGATGGCATCACTCAATACATTTGGGTCGATTATGACCTATGCAATTGAACTCGAAGCACGGCTGCACAATTATTATCACCAAGCGGGCAACCTTGACCGGGCAAAAATTGCGGATAAGAATCGCAGTAAACTCGAACGTGTCCGGCGCGAGAATGTGACCGAAATCAAACTGGAGCCGATAGATGGCCTCGACGAAGCCAATTACGATTTTGATTTGAGCGATACGTCGGCTGAAGGACAGCAACGTGTCGAGTCGATGGCAGCGCGATTTTATGCTGATGTCGCGCCAAAGATGAATGTCCGCGAAGCTGAACGCATGTTGAACCGTGTCGGTAAGCAGCACGCACAATTCGCGGAAGAATAGATTGTCAATACGATTGCGCATCGTTTGATTTTAACTGAACCGCAGAGGTGTGGAGACTGCATAGGAAGATAACTTTCTTTGCGAACTTTGCACCTTTGCGGTTTAATATTTTTTCTACAATTAAGGATAAACTCATGAGTCTTGGCCACGACAAACTCATCCTCGAAACAGAACGCCTCATCATCCGGCCTTATGTGATCGATGATCTGCCCACGATTCACCCGATTCTCAATGCCGGTTTCGGGGAAAGCCCGCTTGACGAACGGCGTTTTTGGTTAGAGTGGCAAATCATGAGTTATACGGCGTTGTCGGCGTTGTATCAGCCGCCGTATGGCGACCGGGCGCTCATCCTCAAAGCGACGGGTGAACTCATCGGTTCAGTGGGTTGGGTGCCGAGTTATGGCCCGTTCGACAAATTGCCCTATTTTCGAGCGCGTTCGACCGAACCGTCATCCGAGTTGGCGAGGCCAGAGATGGGATTATTCTGGGTGTTGGGTGAATCACATCGCGGACAGGGGTATGCGACTGAAGCGGCGCAAAAGATGATTGATTTCATGTTCAATGATTTCGGCCTCAAGCGCATCGTTGCCACGACGGAGTATGACAATGCGGCGTCGATTGCCGTTATGAAGCGACTCGGCATGACGGTCGAACGCAATCCCGATGATGAACCGGCCTACTTCCAAGTCATCGGTATTCTGGAAAATCCAACGCTTGAAAGATAACACCGTATAGATACTATAAAAAATCTCGTTTTGTGCGTATGTGGGTACTTCGCGAAGCGCCCCTGCGAAAAACGCGCAATGGGTTCACAACAGCTAAAATTTTGCGGCTTTGCGAATCATGAAGTTTTGATGTGATAATCTTACACTTTTGACGGGGCTTTCGACACAATCGCCGCAGACTCAGTGTCGGGTTTGCGCAACGTCTCCGGCACGTAGAAGGCGAAGATGAGCGCCGCCGCGACACCGAAACTCGCCATGATGAATGAAGCATTGCCGAGTACCGTCGCCTGTGCCACCGCGCCCGCGACAATCGGGCTGAGGGTGATACCCCCGTCGCCGATGAGTTGCCACAAGCCGAGAAATTCGTGATGATTGAGATGCGTCGCCAAATCTGCGCCCATTGTCTTCATTGTGCCGGAAGTTAGCCCATTGGCCGCGCCGATGGCACTGGCAACAATCAACAAAGTTGTGAAATTCGTCGTCAACGGAATCAACATCATACCGACGGCGAAGACGAGAAATTGCGGCACAATCGAATATTTGCGCCCGAATCGATCCATCACAATCCCCGACGGATAAAACAATGTCGTCTCAATCGCCGACGAGATGCTGCCAATTGTCCCAATCGTCTCCACATCGAGTCCGAGAACATCCGACGCATACAATGGAATGATGTCCTCGCGTCCTTTGCGAATCATCTGAATGAAGACCTGCCCGATCCCGGCGGCGAAAATCGTTTGTCGATTGGCCCTCAATGCCTCCCGATATGATGTGCGCGGTTGATCAGGTGTGGAAGCCGCCGCGATAGAAGTTGAATCCTCTGCGTACCGCCAGATGAAATACAAGGCGATGCTGGCGACGATGCAATAGAGAAGAAACGGCGCACGAATATTGAATGTGCCCGCAATCATCCCGCTCAATTGCGCGGCAGGGATTTTGCCAATGCGGTTGACGCCGCCGAATATCGACATCGCCCGTCCCCGTTTGACGAGAATCATCTTCTCGGTCGCGTAAGCCTGTCGCGAGACATTGAACCACGCCATGCCGAGTCCGGTGATGAAACGCGACACCAAAATCGCTGCAATTGATGGCAGCAAAAATAAGACGAGTGTCGAGAGAATGATGACGACCAGCCCTTGAATCATCATCGTGCGGGCGTTCATGCGCGAGATGACGCGACCAGCAGGCAAGTCGCCGATGAGTTGCCCGGCCCCCGACGCGGCCAACACAAGCCCAATTGTCCCATACGAAATCTCGAAATCGGCAACATATAACGGCAAAATCAACGCCAACATGCCATCGCTGAAGGCCAACAACAGCGACGGCAAATAAAATGGCAGCGTCAATGGATTGTTTCGCATACGTTCAAAGCGACTGTTGAGCATAAGGTTCAGCGTCTCTCTACGTCTTTTGTGTCTTTGCGATTACAATTTTCATGCAACACTCACGCCTCGTCTGTGATGTGTTATTCCGAATGTTCTATTTTGCACATTTAGACCCAGAAACCTATAGCCGAGTGTACCGCAGCATACGAAATGACATTGCAGATAATGCTTGGAGCAGTTATAAATGTTATTTATAGAGTGCATTCTGCCACAATAATTTGAGTTGACCTCTTAATCAACCAAAAGTCCCCCTGAATATCAATTGTCATTGAGTTTCGCACACGGCAGGGCTGTGATATACTTTGGGCTATGACATGGAAGCATAATTCACATCACACAGAATATGCGTGGCTTGCAGTCATCAAGGCGCGTGGTTGGGGGGATACGTTCGGCACCGTGTTGGATGCTCTTGAACCATTAGGGCCGCTGGGGGCGCAATTCTTGTGGGTTGCACAACCGGCATTGGGGGTATTCATCCGGCGAGATACTGTGGATGAATTGGCTCGTATCCTTGAAACACCGGACGGTATCGCATGGTTACGGGCACAACTAGAAAACGAAACTTTGCCGGAAGATGACGCATAAGACATCATCGACTGGCACACTTGTAGATAAGGGGGAATGGTGGATTCAACGACCCAAGTCTTCACGATTCTCATTATTTTAATCGGCGTCGTCTTGACAACACTCATAACGCAGTTCACACGGCGCAAAAAGACGCCTTATGCACTGCGCAATATTCCTGCTTACGCCGTCATACCGGGTATGATTGGCGCAGCGATTGAAGCCAATCGACCGGTACATCTGTCCTTTGGCAGCGCGGGCATCGGCAATGAAAACACGCTTCTGGCGCTGGCAAGTGCTGAATTGATGTTCAATGTCATTGAGCGAGCAGCGATTAGTCCCAATCCGCCGATTATCACGATGAGCGATGCGGCTGCTATCCCCCTTGCACAAGATACATTGCGCAAAGCCTATCAATCTCGTGATATGCTCGACCGTTACCGCGCAAGCAGCGTGCGCTGGTATCCGTCCGGGCCGCGTTCATTGGTATTGGCTGCCGCGCTGACGGGTATGATGGCTGACGACGATGTGCAGGCCAATGTCCTTTCAGGCAGTTTTGGCGCAGAGGTCGCGTTGATTGGTTCGCAGGCAGGCCGCCGCAATCAATCACTTATTGTGACGAGTGACCAATTAGACGGGCAAGCTGTCGCGCTGGCGATGTCCGACGAACCCCTCATTGGCGAAGAAATTTTTGTCGCCGGGGCCTACTTCAACGACAGACGCGCGTTGCTGGCGGCGGCTGTCACACAAGATGTGTTGCGTTGGTTGTTGATTATCACGATCATTATACTGGTCATTTTGAATGTCGCGGACGAAGAAGTTGGCGATATACTCGATGTTTTTCTGGGGGGCTAATTTGTGAGAATCCGTCCGGGGGCTGCATTAACCTCTGCCGTGGCGATTGGCTTCGGCGTTATCACGCTGGCAGGTTTGCTGGTCAGCGATGATGTTTCCGTGATTTCGGACTTGCTGCTGCAACTCGTCGTCGTCACGATTGCGATTACGGTACTTATCGGTCTTTTGAATTTGTTGACGGTGCATCTGGGGCGCATCTTCAAGACGCAAGGTGGCTGGGTATATAGTCTCGTGATGCTCATCAGCGCTGGCCTCGTCATCGTGCTGACGATTCTCGAACGCACTGATGTGATTG
Source organism: Chloroflexota bacterium (assembly GCA_003695675.1). Lineage (GTDB taxonomy): Bacteria > Chloroflexota > Anaerolineae > Aggregatilineales > Phototrophicaceae. Next base: position 47,280 of record RFIA01000175.1, on the reverse strand, counting down.
AGCCGGATGTTGGCGAACGGGCACCGAGCGCGATTCTGCTCGAAAGTGTGCAGGTTTCGATTGAGTCGGCGTTGGGCGGTTTGGTATTTTTCGCGTTGGTTTATGGCGCGGCACGCTTGATGCGCCGCCGAGTGACGTGGTGGGGTATTTTGTTCACGGCGGTACTCATGATTGTGTTGATTGGCGCCTTGCCGGTGTCGGGGCTGAGTCGACTGCTTGATGTGCGCGATTGGCTGCTGGAAGTGCCGGTGAGTGCCGGTTCACGAGGAATTTTACTGGGTATTGCCTTGGGTACGGTCGTGACTGGGGCGCGTGTCCTCATTGGTCAAGACCGTTCATACCGGGAATAAAGTGACATGAGTGACGATTTCGATATGCCGGATTGGTTAGATAACGAAGACGATTCCGACGAACAAACGGACGACAGTAGCGCCCAGCCACAACGTCCCGAAGGATTTGGATTCACCGGCGAATTACCATGGCTACAAGGTGATGACGATAGCGCAGCGGGGGGTGTGCCCAGCGATGATGATTTGCCGGAGTGGATGCGCGATGATGTGGCATCCGACGCAGGCGACGACGCATCCGATTTGCCGCCGTGGTTGCAAGGGGCGTCTGTACCAGATGAGGAACAACCTGTCGTCGATGAAACGGGGGGATTGTCTGAAGATTTTCTTTCTCAGGCCGACGCCCTGCCGGAGAGTGTCTCATCCGACCTGACGTATGATGAATGGGCGGCAATTCAGGAAGAAGTCACCCGTGAGCGCGACCCCGAAGAACTCATTCCCGATGATTTGTTCGATGACATCGGCGCAGCCGCAGCCGATGATTTGCCGGATAGCGGCGTGTTACCCGACTGGTATCTAGGATTGGAAGACTCTGACGATGACGAAGCCCCGGAATGGCTAGAGCAAGTCGGGGTATCCGGCGATACAACCGGTTCGCTCGGTGATATACTCGCGGGTGTTGATGAACCCGCACCGCCTCCCACGCCGCCTGAGGATGTCGAATTGCCTACATTCGATTTTGGTGGCACAGGGGGAGGGGACTTTTTCTCCGATATTGGCGACGAATCTCCTGAACCTGATTTGCAAGATTTCTTCGATAATCTGGCGGATGCTGCCCCGGCGAATGCCGAAGCCGAAGATGTGTCGCCTATGGACACCGGCGAATTTTTGAGCGTTCTGGGTTTTGGCGAGGCAGATACGCCACCTGAAGACGAAGGCGTAGCGCGTGTTGACACCGATGAATTTTTGAGCGATCTTGGGCTTGAGGCGGTTGATGAAGTCGATGAATCCTTTGAGCATGTGGACACCGACGATTTTCTGAGCAATCTCGGTCTTGAAGGCACAGGTGAAACTGCTGAAGAATATACTGGGCCGCCGATTCAACACACCAGCGATTTTCTCGACCAACTCGGTTTGACTGACGAAGATGCTGCGCCCGCCGACACGTCCACCGCGTTCACCGAAGCGATTCCTGGCGCGAGCGATATTAATACCGGCGAATTGCTGGGTGAGTTGGGACTCGATGATTTTGGCGAGCCGTCGGCGGAAGCAGAACAACCTTCACCCGTTAGCGGTGGCGATACAGATGAGTTCCTCAGTTCACTCGGCCTGAGCGACGAGCAAGAGATGCCGGGCGAACTACCAGTCGATGAAGCGTTTGAGCAACCCTCGGCGGAAACCTTTTTCGAGGAAGCAGCTGCCCCCGTTGAAGAAGAAATCACGATGGGGGAATTCTTCACCGAAGCGGACGACGTGGACGATGACTTCGACTGGTTTGCGGAAACAGATATTCCTGTTGCCGAAACCGAATCCATGGATTGGTTGGAAAACATCGACAGCAGCGATTATGATGCTGCTACTGAAGAAGATGAAATTCTCGAAGACGATTTCTTCACAGCACAGGCGGGTGAACAAGCCGACCTCGACACATTGATTGAATCGATGGGCGAAGATGTAGCGCTACCGCAGTCGGGGATGTTGGCGACAACGGGCGACGATATTGATTTTGACGATTTGTTCGATGACCCAGCTTTTGGCGACATCGAACCCGAAGATACCTCTTTTGAAATGCCGGAAGGTGTTGATGAACGCCCCGCCCTCGATATACTGACCGAACTTGGCGTCAGTGTCGATGAAGTTTCGGCAACGGCGATTTTGCGGCAGCAACAAGACCGCGATGTCACCGAATTGGACGACCGCCTACAACGTTTGCGTGAGCGCAGCGCCGACGTCACCCAACCGCTGGACACAAGCGAACTGATTGAAGTTCCGGACGACCCCTTCGCCGGTATTGATGATGCCATTTTACTCGAAGGGGTTCGCACAAGTCGGGTTGAGATTGACTCGCCGATTATTCTTACGCCGGAGCAACAACAAAAAGCCGATTTGTTGAAGAAACTTGGCGGGGGTGCTGAGGATTCACAACCGGCGGCGATTGATGATACTTATGTGTATCTTGACGATGATGAGGCTTTTTCGCTCGATGAGGTTTTCGACGAGCTTGAGGCTGAGGCGGAGACCGCCGCGCTAAAACGACGGCGCGGTATTTTCACTGGGGTGCGTTGGGAGCGTGTCGCGATTGGTCTCATTTTAGCTATTGTTGTCGTGCTGCCATTTATCTTCGATGATATTGATGTGGGGGATTTGCCACCGGCAGCTTTTGAAGCCGACAGCCGTCAAGCCGATGTCTTTGAGCGCATCGACGCCCTCAATAGCGATGATCTTGTGTTGGTCGCGGCGGAATATGGCCCGACGGGCGCCGGTGAACTCGACGACTTGACGCGGGTGCTCTCGCAGCATATTTTCCTACGTGGTGCGCGTCCACTTTATGTCAGCACGAATCCGGTCGGTTTGCTGCACGTCAACAATGTCGTCCACGAAATTGGCGACGATGAAACCTTCAACGAGATGGTGCTCGATGAGCGACCGTTGATACAAAACGCCGATTACTTTGTGTCGCGTTATCTGGCCGCTAGCGCCATCGGTCTACGCGCTTTTGGTGAAGATGTGCGCACAAGTTTGGAAACCGACATTCGCGGCGATGCACTACCGCTCGATGTTGATTCGCTCGACGACTTCAGCCTGATTATTGTTATTGCCGAGCGCGGCGAAGATGTGCGTGCATGGGCTGAGCAGATTGTGCCGTTGACGAATACAACCGTTTTGGCCGCCACAAGCGCCGCCGCCGCACCGTTGACTGAGCCGTTCATGGCCGAAGGCGAACATCGCATTCAAGGGATGCTGGTCGGCTTTCGCGATGCGTATACTTACAGCCTGATGCTTGATGCGCTCATTGCTGATCCGAGTACACAACTCACACCGCGCCCGACTCGAGTCCCACCGACTCAAGAGCCGGCAAACCAACAAGCTGTCGATGAAGAGACAGCAACACCGACAATGACGCCGACACCGACCGAAGCCACGCCGACGAGGACACCGGTGCCGCCGACAGCGACGCCATCGCCGATTCCGGTCATCACGGGCGTTGTCACAGGTACACAGGATGTCAATGTGCGGCAAAACCCGACGACAAATTCGCCGGTTGTCGATATTGTTTCGGCAGGCACACAAGTCACGGTTCTTGGTGAGAGCGATGATGGGGCGTGGGTTAATGTCGTCACACCGAAGGGTGTTGAAGGTTGGATGATCACGACCGCGCTCGATATTCAGGGCGCAGCGCCTAGTAGCCCACCTGTTGTTACAGATACGTCGGTAGCTGAGATGACATTGACGGTCATCGCCGTCACAAACGAAGCGGTTGGCGAAGCGTTGACCGCAACTGCCGACGCACAAAATGTGGCGACGAATACACCGCAGCCGACCAATACACCACGCCCAACGAATACGCCGATGCCGACAGCGACGAATACACCACAACCGGCGCAACCGACTGATGACCCATTCGCGCCGACATTGACCGCCGTCGCCGTGACGAATACAGCGATTGCCGATCTCGCGCAGACGGCTACCGCCGAAGCCGAAGCCCGTTCGGGTGTGGTGGCGACGGGCGTGATTAGCTCGAATCAAACGGTCAACATTCGCAATGGGCCGAGCACACAATTCCCAGTTGTTGACCTCGCGCCGCCGGGCACTGAACTTCAGATACTCGGTCAAAATGCGGCGGGCACGTGGCTGAATGTCATCACGCCGAATGATATTGAAGGTTGGGTGTCGGCCAGCTTGGTGAATGTCGATGCCGATGGCGACTTGCCGGTCATCGACCCGCAAAGCAGTAGCAACCTGACGATACGCTTTGGGCGTGTGTTGCCGGGTCATGATGTTAAACTTCAACCGACCGATGTGCCGGTTGAAGAGACATTGACACAAATTGCTGCGACGAATGCAGCTATTGGTGACGCCCTCACGGCGACCGCCGGTGGAGTCGATAGCGGCGCTCAAAAACCGAGCGCTACACCAACGCCACCGCCGCCGACGAAAGATGAAGTTGACCCGGCGCTCGGCACATTGACTGCCGTTGCGGTCACGAATACGGCGATTGCCAATCTCGCACAAACGGCCACTGCGCAGGCGGGTGGCGGTGCTGCAAAAGCAACAGCGACAGCGACGCAAGCCGTCGAAGCGCAGGACTCACCGACGCCGACACAAGCAGAAGCTGAAGACTCGCCGACGCCGACACAAGCGGAAGTCAAAGACTCGCCGACGGCAACAGTGTCAGCGTCAGCAACACCGACCCCCACCGAGACTCCATCGGGGCCGACGTTGACCCCGACGCCGGAGATTGAGCCGTCGTTATCCTCGTTCAGCAATGAACGTTGGAATGCCATGACACTCGGCATCATCGCAGCCACTGTGATTATCGGACTGGGAGCATTAGTGAATATTATTCGTAGCATTTCGAGAAGGAGTCGCTCGTGAGTGCGGAGCAAGTCGGGCTATGGGCGGGCTTTGTCCTAACCTTGATGGTATTCAGTTACATTTTGGGTGATAATTTTTTATACCGGCTGGCGGTCTATGTTTTTGTCGGGCTGACGGCAGGATTCATCGCTGTGGTGACGGTTGAAAGTGTCATCCTGCCGTGGATAGATGCGACGATTGTCGCCGATAATGCCCCGACGAGCAACGTTATTCTCGGCCTGATACCATTTGCATTGGGCGTCCTGTTGCTGTTGAAGACATCACCACGTCTCGGCCCGGTCGGCAATATCTCGATTGCCTTCATCATCGGCGTTGGGACGGCGGTCGCGTTGGTGGGGGCAGTTGCGGGCGTCATCATCCCATTGGCAGACACAACCGCCGAAGGGGTGAATGCGAACACGGTCAACAGTTATCTCGTCGTCGCGGGGGTGATTAGCTCGCTCGTTTATTTTCAATTTCTCGCGAAGCGCCGCGCCGATGGACAAATTCGTCGCGGGCCGGTGTCGCTGGTCATCGGCACCATTGGTCAGGGCGTGATCGTGGTGACGCTCGGTGCATTGTACGCCGCTGCAATCTTGACGAGCCTGACGATTGTCAGCGAGCGACTTGGATTTATTTTCATGCGGATAAACGGAAGCTGATACGACTATGGCAACTCGTTTTGGCTCAATTCTGGGGATCGATTTCGGCAATGTCTATACTCGGGTCGTGCTACTCGACCTCGTAGACGGTAATTATCGGTTGGTCGCCCGCAGCATGGCACGGACAACACTCGAAGAACCGTACAAAGACATCACTATCGGTTTGAAACGCGCTGTCGCCGAACTCAGCGAGTTGACCGGACGACGCTTGATGAACGAGCATGGCGACATCATCAAGCCGGAACAGATAGACCGCTCGGGTGTCGATCAGATTGTGATGACGGCGAGTGTCGGGCGGGCGATGCGAACCGTGCTCATCGGCCTTGTGCCCGATGTGAGCATTGAGAGTGGCCTGCGTGCAACCGATGGCACGTATGTCGAGGTAGTGCGCACCATCAGCCTTGAAGATGATTTGAGCGACGAGGAATTGCTGAATGCGATTCTCATCAGCCGACCGGATTTGATTTTCATCGTCGGGGGGACGGAAGGCGGCGCTGAAGACCCCCTGCTCGACATGGCGCGAGTTGTGCGGATGGCGTTGTCACTCATTTCGCGTCGGCAAAAACCGAGTGTGATTTACGCCGGGAACAGCGCCCTCGTCCGGCAAATGCGCCTGCTGTTCGGCAATCTTGATGGGGTCAATCTATTCATCGCGCCGAATGTACGCCCGACACTTGAAAATGAACAACTCGAAAAAGCGCAACTACAACTCGCGCTGGCTTTCAACAAACAGGGTGCCTTGTTCGGTCGAGGATTAGACAGTGTGGTCAAGCAGAGCCGACTCGGGATTTTGCCGACCGGCCAAAGTTATGATCTCATTGTCGAATATTTGGGGCAAACACGCCCGAAAGAAAATGTCGTCGCGATTGATGTTGGCAGCGCAGTGACGACGATGTCCGTCTCGATTCAGGGCGAAACCTCAACGACGATTCGCACCGACATCGGCAGCGGGCATAGCGCCCATAGCCTGTTAGAAATTGTCGGCACCGAAGCGGTGCGGCGGTGGTTGCCGTTTTATATCACCCAAGATGATCTCGAAAGTTATGCGCTCAACAAAATGTTGCGCCCGGCTTCGATACCACAGAGCGTGCAGGACTTGTATCTTGAATATGGTTTTGTCCGCGCCGGTGTCGAAAAGATGATCGCCTTGTCGCGTCCACGTTGGCCGGGAAAAAACGCAGAGAAGACCCCCTCCTTCGGGATGGTCATTGGTGCGGGTGCCGCGTTGACTCAGTCCGGGCGCGATGGCTACGACGCGCTCGTTTTGCTCGATGGGTTGCAACCCGTCGGTGTTTCTGCTTTATTTGTTGACCCCTACGGTTTGATACCGGCGCTGGGTGCCGTCGTGCGTTTATATCCCGAAGCCGTTGTGCAAATCCTTGATGGCGCAAACTTAGAGCAAATGGGGACGTGTATCAGCGCTTCGGGGCGACCAAAACGTGGCCGCACCGCGTTGCGCGTCAAAATCAAACTCGACGATGGTGAAGAAATCAAACACGATGTGCCCGGCGGTTCAATCTGGGTATATCCACTCGGTATCGGTCAAAGCGCCGAGGTCGAAGTGCGATCGGGGCGCGGCCTGACAATTGGCGACAAAGGGCGTGTCAAACAACGCATGGAAGGCGGCACGGTTGGCTTGATATTTGACGCCCGCGGGCGTCCATTGGTGTTACCGAACGACATTGCTCGCCGCGCCGAATTGCTGCCGTTGTGGATTTCACAAATCACTGGCGATGAGATGCGTCCGATTCCTGAAGAATTGCTGACTCCTGTCGATGAAGAAGTTACAGTCATTTCTGCCCCCGACATTCTCGAACAACTTGAAGTCGCCGGTGGGCAACCACGTCGTCGTTTGAAACAACTCGGCGAGGAAGAACCACAACCCGAATCAGACTTCGGCGCGTTTGACTTTGACGATGACGATATTTTTGCTGAAGATGATAATCCGTTCGATGAGTTGAATGCTTTGCGCGATGAACTTTCCTGAACAACGACATGTCATAGCGGAGACGACAATCCGTCGTGAACGATTATTGCCGGACAACGCTATCGGCACCGTCACGGTGAAAGCCAATGAACGTGTCGATGTGGGCACAGTTGTTGCTCGTGGCACCGTGCCGACACGTTACATCATTCTCGATGCACAAAAATACTTCCGTCTCAAAAATCCAGATGAGTTGGAAGATTTGCTGTTCGTCGAACAAAATGATGTGGTCGATATTCGGCAACCTATCGCCGGGAAGTCGGCCACGAAAGGGCGACGACTCGTCTCCCCCGTCACCGGAATCGTGGCGCAAATCGATCAAGGTCGTATTATTTTGCAAGAGACGCCCGAAGTCAACGAACTTGAAGCCGGTTTGAACGGGCAAGTTTTGGAAGAGTTGGCCGGGCGTGGTGTCATTATCGAAGCATCGGGCACGCTTGTTCAAGGCGTGTGGGGCAATGGTCGTCGTATGATTGGCCTGTTGCGGATGGAGCCGCGAGGCGGGCTGGCATCCTTAGTCAGTGATGAACTCGAAATGCGCTTTCGTGGTACGATGATTGTCACACGAGACCCGCTCACGTCTATCGCCCTCGATGTGATGGCGACGCAAGCCTTTGCCGGTGTCATCGCGCCGAGTATGTCCCCCGCTTTGCGCCAACAGGCGATTGAGTCTCGTGGGACGATTATGCTCACAGAAGGTTTTGGGGATATGCGTATGAATATTGCCGTATATAATCTCTTGCGAGATAATGATGGCGAACAAGCGACGCTTGATGCTGTTCTGCCCGACCGGATGGAAACCGACCGACCGGAACTGATTATTAATCGGTCATACACACATGACCGGCCACCACGCCCACAATTGCATCGAGGACTAGAGCCGGAAATGGAAGTCCGTTTGACGCGGCATCCTTATGCCGGTCAACTCGGTCACGTTGTTGACTTGCCAAAAACCCCATGTATGTTAGACAATGGATTACGAGTCCCATGTGCGCGGGTCGAACTGATCTCGGGAGAAACGGTTCTTGTACCATTTGCGAATCTTGAGGTTTTTGGTCAATAATTAATTGAGGCACATTCACTGCCGCGCAGCGAAGGAGAGAACTTATGGCCGATGATTTCGATGATTTCACATTCGATGATGACGATTTCGATGACGATTTCGGTGACTTCGGCGACGATTTTGGCGATCTCGACGACGATCTCGGCGATCTTGGTGGCGATCTCGGCGACGATTTTGGTGACGACGCCGGTGATACATTCCTCTTTGACGATGATGACTTCGGCGATTTAAGTGATTTTGATGACGCCGGTTTGGGCGACTTCGAAGAAGGTGACCTGCCGGATTTAGTCATTGATGATGAAGGTGACGAGGGAGCCGGCAATCGCACCTTTGTTATTCTCGCTGCCTTATTGATTTTCGTCTTCATCATCGGCATCGCTGCGGTTGTTGTTCTCGCCCTCAGCGATGATGGCGACGCGGAGCTTGATATGACGCGCACGGCTATTGCTGATGCTAATGCGACGACCTTTGCACAGGCTTCGCAGACAGCTGTCCAAGCGCAGACTCTTGAGCGTTCCATGACAGAAACCGCAATGGCACCGCCGACCGCCACAGTCCCGCCGACACGCACGCCGACCTTCACGCCATCTCCTTCGCCAACGATTGACCCGACCTCTCTTGCACTAACTGCACTAGCACAACCGACCAAAGAAGTCACACCAACACCCGAAGCGCCGGAGGTGGTCAGCAATCTTGGCCCACAAGCAGTCGCGCAAACGGCAACCGCGCTGGCGCAAATTCTGGGAGGGGATAGCGGCGGCAGTACCGATACAAGCGGCCAATTGAGCCGCCAACAGATTATCGCCACGGCGACACGCTTTAGAGATATTGTCGACCAATTTGGCGGTGTGCAAATTGCTCGTGAGCATGTCCAAGGAACGGCAACGGCACTATATCAAAACCTAGAATTTCAGAATCTTGCCACTGCGACCGCCTTTTCCGGTAATCCTCCGGAGAATTTCTTAGAAGTTCAAGAAACAGCGACCGCTCTCTATCAAGAGGTGGAGCGTTCATCTCTGACAGCTACAGCACTGGCAAATCAAAATCAGCAAAGCAGTGCGCCTTCGTTCCAATCGATTTCATTTAACGCCGATGAATTTGAGGACAACAATCAAGAAGACGCGCCTATCGCGCAAGGTACTGCGGTCGCTCAAGGTCCCGTTGACCCGGAAGCCGTCGCGCAAACGGCCACAGCCTATGTCGAAATTTTTGAACAGTTCCCAGAGGGGTTGAGCGCGCAGGGCGTTCAAGCAACATCAACCGCGTTGTTTGAACTGCTGTTCCCTGGTCAAGGAGGCGGGTTCGCAACGCCAACACCAGCAACGCTGCCGAACACGGGTATCTTCGATGATGTCGGCGCCGACTCGTCAAGCGTCATGTCGATTCTGTTGCTTGGGCTGGGACTCGTCGGTGTGATTGTGGTCTCGCGCCGCTTGCGAACCAACATTAACAAATCATAAGCGCTGCTCCAAGAATGTCTCATAGCAGGGCGGTTATCGGCAACCGTCCTGTTTGAATCCTAAAAATGTTGCGAAAATGTTTGATTTATAGTCCAATTGGGCTATTTCACTTTCTCGCCATTATGTTATGCTTTTAACGATACTTCATGACCATATTATTCGTGTCACATTGTCATTTGATTTATTCAGTCGTCCGGTCTCATATTTTTTTTACGGAGTGACGAATGACACAAAATGTGAATATCCTAGATGCGCTGGCACGGTGGGAAGCGAAGTATCAAAAGGAGATGACGCTCGAAGAATTGGCGAAGCAGGCCGGTATTCGCTTAGCGTCGCTCAAACGGCTGATAGCCGGTAACCCCACATCGTTGGATATGCAAAAGCTCGATAAAATTTGCGCTGTTTTAGAATGTATGCCCGGCGACCTCGTGATTGCCGATAGTGTCGGCGAGATGCGGGATTCGACTCGTATCGAAGTGGAACGGCGTCGCGTGTTGAGCAATCTTGAAGCGCGGACAAAGAAGCGAACCAAGTATTATGTCGAGTAAGTTGGATTGATGACCGGCTTTGAAGAGCGAATGTTGACCTGCATCATAGCATTCGGTTAAGTCATTCGCCTTTCAACACTAAACGATAACGCGCCCATTGAGGCGTGTTTTATTTTTGACTGAGCGATACTATTCTTGTAATCAATCGGTCTTCGGGCGACAATGGGCATGTTTTTACTCACATCGCTCAACAAGGAGAACGTCTGATGGATTTGGGATTGCAAGGTAAAGTTGCCTTGGTCGCTGCGGCGAGCAAGGGACTCGGTTATGGGATTGCACACGCCCTCGCTGCGGAAGGCGCGAAAGTGTCGATATGCAGCCGCGATGAAGGGGCAATCACGGCGGCTGCACAGCGCTTACACGACGAGACCGGCGCCGAAACCCTCGCGACAGCGTGTGATGTCCGCGACGCGGCGGCGATTCAAGCGTGGATTGAGCGCACTGTGCAAACATGGGGCAATATTGATGCGCTGGCTATCAATGCTGGTGGGCCGCCCGCCGGCCCGCTCAAAACGGAAACGGATGAGCGTTGGCAAGCCGCCTTTGAATTGACATTGATGAGCACCGTTCGCATGATTCGCGGCAGTTTACCATATTTTAATAGGGGGGGCGCGATTCTCGCGGTTACGTCGTCGTCGGTGCGGCAACCGATTCCCAATCTCGGTGTTTCGACGGCAATGCGTTTGGCCGTGGCGGGTGTGCTCAAAACATTTTCGCGTGAATTGGCCGACGATGGAATCCGTGTCAACAATCTCGTTCCCGGTCGTATTGATACCGACCGCGTGCGCGAACTCGACGAAGGAGTCGCCGCGCGAGAAGGTATTTCATTTGAGGCTGTACGAGAGCGCTCCGTTCAGAACATTCCGTTCAAACGGCTCGGCACAATTGAGGAATTCGGCGCGGCGGGCGCATTTCTACTTTCTCCGGCGGCGAGTTACATCACCGGTGCCACGCTCGTCGTTGATGGCGGCGGGATGAGCGCCCTATAATCAACCGTAACTGCCCGGTCATTTAGGCTGGGCAGTTACGACGATTAATTCAGCAATGCGCCTGCGCTCTCGATATACTCAAGGCTTTGATGACGGAAGTACGTATTATACAACTCAGCGTAATGCCCACCCTGTTCGAGTAAGCCGTCGTGTGTCCCTTCTTCGATGATTTCGCCTTCGCGCAAGACGATGATGCGGTCGGCGTTCTTAATCGTCGAAAGTCGGTGCGCGATCACGATGGATGTGCGTCCCTCAAGCACGACATCGAGTCCCTCTTGAATCAAGGCTTCGGTCAATGGGTCAACACTCGCCGTGGCTTCATCGAGAATGAAGATCGACGGATTTTGCAGCAGCGTTCGCGCAAGGGCGACGAGTTGCCGTTGCCCCATCGACAGATTGCTGCCGCGCTCCCCGACTTGTGTTTCGAGGCCGTCTTGCAATGTGCGAATCCAATCGCCGTGCGCGACGATTTGCGCTGCTTCATGCACGTCTTCATCACTCGCGTCGGGATTGCCATAACGGATATTCTCGCGCACGGTGCCGTCGAATAAGAACGGCGTCTGTGTGACGATGCCGAGTTGCCCGTGATAATGCTCAAGATCGAGATGGCGGATGTCTTGCCCGTCGATCAAAATTCTGCCGCCCTGAAATTCATAAAAGCGGGCGATGAGCTTGCCGATGCTCGACTTGCCCGACCCAGTGTGCCCGACAAGCGCCAGCGTTTCCCCGGCGTTAATCGTTAGCGAGAAGTCCGTCAACACCGGCTCATCTTCTTTGTAATGAAAATTGACGCGCTCAAACCGAATCTCGCCGTCAATTTTATCCATTTTTTTATCATCGGTTTGCACGACCGCCGGTTCTGCATCAATCAGCGCAAAGACTCGTTCACCGGCGGCGAGACCGAGTTGAAATTGACTCCAGAATGAGGCAATGCTCGTCAACGGAAACCAGAACAAATTGAGTCCTTGAATGAACAAGAACCATTCTCCTGCCGAAAGCGTTCCACCGCGTGCGATGCGACCACCGAAGAAGACCAACGCTGCTGTCCCGGCGCCGGCGAGAATATTCAAAATCGGGAAGATGCTACTGAAGGTGTACCCGGTGCGCAAATTGATGCCATACGAACGTTGATTAACATCGAGAAATTCATCCAAGACGGTGTGTTCTTGGCGAAATGTTTTGGCGATGCGAATCCCGCTGACTGTCTCTTGAATGTGCTTGCTGACCTCCGCGTTGACACGCCGCGATTGGGTAATTGTCCGGCGGGCGATATGTCGAAAGGCAAGTGCTGTCAAGATGATGAACGGCGACAGCGCGAGTGTAATCAATGTCAAGCGTGTGCTGACGGTGAACAGATACCCGATGAGCAAGAAAATGAACAAAAGCTGACTCATCAGATCGTTCGTCAGGGTGACGACTGCCGAAAATGCTTGTGTGTCCGATGTGACACGGCTGACGATTTTGCCGGACGGAAAGCGATCATAAAACGACAGATCGCGCTTGAGCACAGCTGCGACAGCATCTTCGCGCAATTGTAACGTCACATTGCCGACGGCCGTGGCCGTAATCCATTGTCGAATCGCATTGAACAACCATCCCAGCAGACTGAACAAAATGATTCCGGCCACAATCAACAAGACATTCGACAACGACGAGTCCTCTTGAATACGATCAACGCCCTCTGAGATGACGATTGGCAAGGCAGTCGATGTCAACGATATGAGCACAATCGCGCCGACGGCGACGCCCATCCGCGCCGCCTGTGGTTTGAAGTAACCAAGAATGCGGCGCACAAGTTCCCAGTCGCGATATTGACGATCATATTCTTCGGCGTCGAGGCCATCCATCAAGAAACCCATTGATGTGAGTCCTTTCGATTGTTGTATCGTGTGTGATGGGGGCACGGCACGCCGTGCCTTTCAATGTTTGATGACGACGATTGCGGGATAGTTCGCGAACCATCCTTCCCTACAAGGGCGGCTATTAATCCCCCGGCGCGGCGAGATTGACCGATTGCGCGTCTTCAAGCGGCGGCAGCGCGAGGTCATAACGAGCGAAGATGCGCCGGTAATGCGCCGATGTTCGCAGCAGGTCGTCGTGTGTGCCATAACCGATGATTTTGCCATGATCGATCAACAGAATATGATCCGCCCAGCGAATCTGTGATAAGCGATGTGTGATGAGAATCGTCGTGCGACCTTGTTGGGCGCGGCGGATGGCTTTCTGTATTTCGTCTTCTGTCGCGCTGTCGATGGCACTCGTCGAGTCGTCGAGGATCAGAATGCGCGGATTGCTCAAGAAGGCGCGGGCGAGCGCGATGCGTTGTCGTTGCCCGCCGGAAAGCGTCACGCCGCGGTCGCCGATTTTTGTCTCGTAACCATCGTTGAACTTCATGATGAAGTCGTGCGCTTGTGCTTCGCGGGCAGCTTGTTCAATCGCTTCTTGCGTCGCGCCCGGCACACCGAAAGCGATGTTCTCGGCGACGGTGCGCGAGAACAAAAATACGTCTTGCTCGATGCGCGAAATTTGTGAACGTAATGCCGTCAAATTCCACTCGCGGACATCGACGCCATCAATCAAGACGCGGCCTTCTGTCACATCATACGTGCGATTGATGAGTTCGGTCAGCGTACTTTTGCCGGAGCCGGTCTGCCCGACGATAGCGATGGTTTCGCCCGGTTTAACACGAAATGACAAATTTTGCAGCAATGTGTCGTCATCAAAGCTGAAGCTAACATGCTCGAAGACAATCTCGCCGTCAATCGTTGCCTCATACCCGCCGAGATTCTCGTCGAGGTCGGTGTGCGCGTTGATAATGTCGAGAATGCGATTGGCGCTTGCGACACCGAGTTGCACCAACGAAAAGGCAAAGATTGAGACGAAAACCGGGAAGCGCATCACGCTGACGAGTCCTGTCGCCGCGATGAGATCGCCAATATCGATGCGTCCGTTTTGAAACAAAAACACGCCGTGTAAAAATGTGAAGCCAAGCGCGAAAGCGAAGAACATCATCGGCAGATAACGCGCTTCGACATGCCCTTGCTCGACGAAGTTGTCGCGAAAGCGGCGGGCATTGCGTTCAAATTTGCGGCGTTCAAAGCCTTCGCGTGCGGTCGCCTTGACGACCTCAATGCCGGAAATCGTTTCTTCAAGCGCGGCATTCATCGTGCCGAACGATTCGCGTTGCTGCCACATGACCGGCTCCAAATGCTTTGCATAACGGCGCACGGTGACGATATACGTCGCGACGAACAGCAACGGCACCAAGACCAATTCCGCTTTGATGGTCAAAATGAACAATATCGGCACTGCAAATCCCAGAACAATTTCTGAAATGAACAACACACCGGGATTAATCATCAGATTGAGTTGATTGGTATCGTCGGTCGCCCGCGCCATGATGTCGCCGGTGCGTTGTTGGTCATGAAAGGTTTGACTCTTCCCCAACAGGCTGACGTACAATTCTTCACGAGCATCGCGGGCGAAACGTTGCGCAATCGTCTCAATCGAGAGGCTGCCCGCCAACGAAAAGAGACTGTCCAGCAGTAATACACCGAGTATCGTCAGCGCGATTTTGATCAGCGCATTGTCGTCAGTTGGTGTGAGAATTTCGTTGGCTGCATCGCCGATTAGCAAACCGCGCCCAAAACCGAATGCTGTCCATGCAATCGAATAACCGGTGAGCGCAATCAGAAACAATCGCTTGTAACGCCACACATGCGACATAATCCAGCGCAAGGTGCTCTTGTAATTGTACTGATAGGCGTCGGCGACAGTGAACTCGCTGTGATGGGACATCGCTGGCCTCGTAACTTTATTGAGCAGGTCTTTCATTATATTGAACAAGTGTTCGGTGTCAAGAGGACGAAGGGGCTACGACTTGTTCAGGTGATATAGCTGTGCTAAAGTCGAACAAATTGTGATGATGAGAGATGATGGCGTCATGTTAAAAGCGATCATATTTGACTTAGACGATACGCTCATTGATTGGAGCGGCTTCACGGGCGATTGGACACAAATTGAGACAAAACATTTGCGTCCGGTATATGATTACCTGAGAAGCAAGCATGATCCACTCAAAGATTTTGCCGAATTTTGCAATACATTTTATACGCAGACTCGCGCAGCGTGGTCGCAGGGGCAAGCGACTTTGAATGCGCCGCATCTCGGCGAATTGCTCGTCAACACGGCATTTGCTTGTGGCGTACCCGAAACACTCAACGGGATGCCCCGCGACGAATTCCGCAAAAAATTGTTGCACCTTCATCATTGGAGTCCCGTCGAAGGGACAACGGTTTTTGCCGATGTGACCGACATACTCACGAAATTGCGCGCACACAAGATCAAACTCGCTCTTTTGACCAATGCCTATCAACCGATGTGGATGCGCGATATTGAGATGCGGGCGCATGGTTTGATCGACTTCTTCCCGATGTGTCGTTTTTCGGCGGCGGACATAGGCTTGCTCAAGCCACATCCGGATGCGTTTCACAAAGTGCTTGAGTGTATCGGCATCGAACCGCACGAAGCCGTTTTCGTCGGGGACAGCCCGGACACCGACATCGCCGGCGCCCAAGCTGCCGGGATGAAATCGATCCTGCGCGTCGTCAAACGCACACAACCGATGATAAGCGGCTTGATTGTACCGGACAGCGCGATCAATACTTTGCATGAATTACCGGCTGTGCTCGACGACTGGTTTCCAGGATGGCGTGACTGATGGTCTTACTTCCCATTCATCAAACCAATTTGATATTGACCGGGTTCACCGGGCGCAATCAACCGGTCATCGGCCAGCGCGTGGCGCAGCAGGTGGGGGTGCCATTCGTCAATCTCGAAGTGCGTCTCGAAGAAATTGCCGAAATGTCGATGGAAAATATTCGGACTCGCTTTGGTGAGCAACGCCTCAAAATGATCGAGAGCGAAGTCATTAATGAGGCGGTATTGCGACGGGGTACGGTGATTCGTGTCAACGGGCAAATGCTCGCCCACAGCGACCATCTGGAACGATTGGCACAAACCGGCCCGGTTGTCTGCCTCATCGCAACCCTCGACGCCGTTTTACAACGCTTGCATCTAGCGGCAGGTGCTCGCTTTCATGACCCGAATGAACGCGCCCGCCTCGTCGGGCAGATCAAGCGCGAGTGGGTTGTCCGCAATATGGACGGCCTGTATCACATCGACACCACTTACTTGAGCGAAGACGAAGTCGTCGCTGCGGCGATTAAATTGTGGAACGATCTCGTGTGAAAATTACCCCATAAATACATATTTAACGTGAATTTGTTTAAGGTAATGACCCCATTTTGCAAAATAAACACGAAACGATTCAACCCAAAGACGCAAAGGACGCAGGGCGAATCGAGCCATTTTCTTGGCATCTTGACGGTTGAATCATTTTTATTTTTGCTTTCAATATGCCACACGCCACATGGCATCCGTTCTTCAAAACTGACGTTATTTCATGATGGCCGGATGAAAAGCGAAAGATTCAACACAACAGTGCAAAACAGCAAAGATCGCAGCGAAAGACATCTTGTCCCCATGATGGTGATACTCGCATTATTCATCCTCGCGGCGTGTAATGTTGTCTCACAATCGGAGCCAACCACATCCACACCGCAACCGACCTTCGACCCGACGCTTGACGCGCTCGGTCTGCCTACACCTGTCGCGCGAACATTGATTGACGAAGCCGATGCTGAACATATATTAATGCGCAATATTTTCGAGCGTGTGTCGCCGGCTGTCGTTGGGATTGTTGCGGTGTCATCGCCCAATGGTGTGCGGACAGAGATGCGCGGGTCGGGCTTTGTCTATGACAACGATGGACGCATCATCACAAGTGCAAGCCTCGTCAACGCCGCCGACGATATTTTCGTCATATTCAACGACGGCGATTGGAAAGTCGCGTTGCCGGTCGGTGTCGATATTTTCAGCGACCTCGCCGTGTTGCAAGTCAGCGGCGGCACGGCAGACATCATCGTCCCGCCTATCGGGGACTCGGACGCGATACAAGTCGGCGACCGGGCGCTCATGCTTGGCAATCCATTCGGTCTCGGCAGCACGATGGCGGTCGGCATCATCGGTGGAATCGGGGGGCAATTGCCATCGGCTCAGCTCATCGACAGCAATATCGGCGGCGGTTTTCAAAATCCGTCGATCATTCAAATCAGCGGCGACATCAATCCCGGTCAAAATGGCGGGCCGTTGCTCAATTCACAGGGCGAGGTGACCGGCATGGTGCTCTCGATTCAGACGCCGGATGATCGTCTATCCGGTTTCGGATTCGCCGTGCCGGCGACAACGATTGAGCGTGTCGTGCCGGAACTCATCGACAACGGCGAGATGCAATATGCGTGGCTCGGTGTGACGACCCTCCCGGCGGAGAATGGCTTCGGTGTCCCCGCGCTCGCCGAGCAATTGAATCTTTCGGTGACGGAAGGCGTCCTCATCAATGCGGTGATACCGCTCTCCCCGGCAGCTAACGCGGGCTTGCAAGGTGGCGACACAATCACAATGATACGCGACCGCGAAGTTTGCACGGGTGGGGACATCATCGTCGCGGTTGATGATTTTTTTGTGCGCGGTATAGACGAATTGCTCAATTATCTGAATCTGAACACCAAACCGGGCGACACCGTCAATATGCTTATCGTGCGCGGCGAAGACACACTCGAAATCCCGGTGACGCTCACCGCACGACCGGCACGTGGGGTCGCCCCACCACCGCCCTGCGGCGAAAGTGGATGATCTTAAAAACCAGCGACATCGCGGTCTAAAATCTTCGACGCAAAATTGCCATGGATGTGAACGCGCAGCAGATGGAGCATATCGTTGAGGGCAACTTCAACATCATCGTGCCCGTTGTCGTGCTGCGCTTCGATGACGATGATGACATTCTCGGTTTCGAGATTCGCCGCGCTTTGATTGCTCTGCCGCCAACACCAGCGCCGCGCCACGACGAGTTTGTTGTCATCGCTGAAGATCACCTCGCCCGGTTCGGGATGTTCAAAGCCGTTTTGAAACAATGGCGTATAACGCTCGCTGCCATCGGCGAAATGCACGGTGATGCCGCCGTGCAGAGCGCGAGTGTCGAAGACAGCGACCGGCAGCGCATAGCGAATGCTGATGAGATTACCGATGTCTACGAGCGTATTGATGATGGGGATGTCGCCCTCTTTCATCAGGCGACGCAGCAATGATTCGGGCGCGCTGCGATATTTTGTCGGGTCAACATTGAAGCCGCGAAAAGTCTGCCGCCATGCTTTGATTTGCGGCATCTTACTGAAGGGGACTTCTTCATTGCGCAGCACAGCCATTTGTTGCTCTGTTTGATAGGCCTCGCGCAATTGTTCCGGTGTTTCGCGATTGCGGATATTCGTCGCACGAATCACGCCGCCGACGGTATTCGGGAATTGTTCCAACACATCTGCATCGTATTGAAAAGTAATCATCGATAATCTCCGTTTGATACACCCGATAATTATAACGCAACTTTTCTCATAAGACTTCCGCAAGATTTTGCCGATACGATACAGCAATTGTATGATGATGGTGTAATCACATAACAGGAGGAAAACGATGCGACGAATGTGTGGACGGATATTTCACCGGCGATACGTCCAATGCGGCCTTGTCGTTTTGCGACTTTATGTTGAACCTTTTATTTTCACAGAAGGCGGATTGCTGCGCTCACGACTCGCGAGGATGACACCGACGATAATCACGCCGCTGCCGATGATTTGTAGTGTGCTGGGCACTTCGCCAAATTGAATGAAGGCCGTCACCCCACTGACGACAACCGACATTTCCAAGATGATGGCGATGGCTGTCGCGCTGAAATAATGCAGGCCGATATTGAGCACGATATGACCGAGATACTGTGCCAGCACAGTGACAATCACGACCCATAAATAGGCATTCGCGCTGTAACCGGTTAATGGCGTTTGTGTGATGGCGACGGCGATGAGTGTCACGAGACCGGCGAAGGCGAAGACCAACCAGCTATACACCAACGACGGCATCCGTGTCGAGACAAAGCGCCCGATGAGCAAATAAATCCCGAAGCACATCGAACCGCCGAGCGCAATCAATGCGCCTAGTAGCGGCTTCGTACCGGGATTGACACCGCCAGATGTCCCGACAGTGATGGCAATCACGCCGACGACAGCCAATAGACTCGCGCCCCATATACGCCACGAGAAAATCGCGCCGAGCAAAAGCACCTCCGGCCCGACGACCCATATCGGCGTCGTCCGGCGTAAGACACCCGTGACGAGGATACTCGTATATTCCAAGGCGAAGAATAGCGCCAGCAAATTCATCGCCAGCCAAAAACCCGCCGCCGCACTCCACATCACATCGCTGCGTGTGAGCTTATGCACGGCATCATTTTGACGCCGGAAGACATATACCGTCATCGTTAATGTGACGACGATGAGACGCATCGCGATTATTGCTAACGACGGTACGCCGAGATTCTGCGTCACCCGAATCGCATTTGGTGTCACACCGGCGGAGAATGTGATGAGCACAATCAGCAGGAGACGACGTTGCCATTTAGATAGAGATAAGATATTCGTTACCGCCCGTATGCAAAATGAAAGACGCCGACGAGACAAATCCGAAAATCGGAGTCCTGTCTCGTCGGAACACGCGAGAGATTTTATCAGAAATTCATTACAGACGTTATGATCAGCAGCAAATTGGATTCAGGCGTGATTCTGATGAAAACACGCTTTACAATAACCTTTCAACATGGAGATGATGAAAGGTTATTTGAATGATTGACCGCGCCCTAATTTTCGGACTCGCCGCGTCAGTGACGACACTCGTGCTAGTGCTTGAGCTTGTGCGGCAGCGGCGTTTGAAAGAAGAGTATTCGTTGTTGTGGCTCGCGACCGGGCTTGTGTTACTCGTATTGAGTTTGTCGCGCCCATTGCTTGATGTATTGGCCAGCGCCGTCGGCATCGCCTATCCGCCGAGTGCGTTATTCTTGGTGGCGGTTGTGTTTATCTTGTTCATTCTGCTGCAATTTTCGGCGGTGTTGTCGCGCCTGTCTCGCGAAAACAAAGAGATGGCACAACAAATGGCAATCTTGCGCTACGAATTGCAGTTGTTACGCGACGCCTCAACCATGCCCGACCATCAGCACAGCGACGAACAAAATCGCGAGTAACGCCGCACTATAAGCCGACAATATCGGATATTTCCCAACATACGGATTGGTATCTTCGGCAATGTAAATCCCTTCCCGGTCGGGGTCGGGTCGTGGGACGAAAATCGGCGCGAGAAACCACGTCAACACCACCCCGCCGATGAGTCCGCCAAGATGACCAAAATTGTCGATGCGAATGTTGCCTAAACCAGCGCTCGCGGCGAAACCGAAGACAAAGTTAATCGCCCCCCACATCATCAAAGCACGCAACCGCGCCCGCCCACGCTCGCCAAATAAGCGACGATGATGGTACAAATAGACGCCCTCCGCACCGATGATGGCGAATACTGCGCCAGACGCCCCAATCGACCCAAACTCGTCAATTCCATTGAGAGCAGCACTCAACACCGACCCACCTAATCCACCGAGCAGATAAATGATGAAAAAGCGCTTGTGTCCGAACAACGCCTCAAGATTTCTGCCGAAGATATACAGCATCCACATATTGAAGACGATATGAAAGCTTCCTCTAAAATCATAATTGCCGAAGATGTCGAATACCCCAGCGTGGAGAAACATCGAGGTCAGCAGGCGATAATATTCGTTGTCGCGCAAAATCGCCGCCGGGCGATTGATGCCGAATTCAAGAATCGTGCGGTCAATCTCTGGCGAGAGGGCACGCAGCAAAAAGATGGCGACATTAATCGCAATTAGGGCGTGTGTCACTGTGGGTTGCACTGTGCGGAAGTGCAAACGTATTTGGGGTTGTTGTTGGCGTTTTTCCTGTTGTGCGACGATTTGTTGTTGCCGCGCGCGTGGATCAAGTGGATGCAGTTTTTCGGGCTTTGACGGTTCATTTTCCATCAAACATTCCTATAATCCGGTTATGCTATAATAGTTATTCTAACCTATCTTAGCGAGTAAACGAGGTGTGAATTCATGCCAGCGTATGAGTATCGATGCAACAATTGTGGCCGCAACGTGAGCTTATTCTACAAAACATACAGCGACTATGATAGCGCGACCCATACCTGCCCGCATTGCCAAAGTACCGACTTGACGCGCCTCATCAGCCGCGTGGCAATCAGCAAACCGTCGCGAGATTATAGCAAGATGTCGTCTGACGAGATGCTTTCAGTCTTTGAGTCCGGCGACTCGCGAGCTGTCGGCGAGATGATGCAGCAGATCACAGGCAATGACCCGTCGCTTGGCGCGGAATATCACGAAGCGGCGGAACGTCTGCGGAAAGGCGAGAGCATGGAAAAGGTCGAACGCGACCTCGCGGCGTCATCCAAGGCGGACAGTACGACACCATAATATTTGAAAGCTGCTGATGTGCGCAGCGCCGTTAGAAGTCATCGGTCGAATCGTCGGCATCATCATCGTTGTCACCAAAAATGCCATACGACAATGGTACATCAAGCCGCATCCACGTCCGCCCGACTCGGAATAAAGTGCCCGGACGAATATCTCTGCGTTCGGTAATCGACAATTTATCGATAAACGTCCCGTTGCGGCTGCCGCTATCTTCCAACCAAAATGAAAGCGCCATCGCGTCGGGGGCGGAGTCGGTCGCACTGGCAGGTAGCGCTTTGCAACCAAGCGCTGCGTGCAAACGCGACACCTGACTGTCATACGGTAGGTGAATCTCGCAATCATCGCGCCGACCGATTTTCAAGACTAGTTCATCGCCCACTTCCGGTTGGTCAAAATTGAGTGTTTTGCCATCATACGGGCCGCTCATAAAAGTAATCGAAATCGCTTTATTGAGTTTATTCATCTTCGGTTTCTTCCTGCCGTAGGCAATTTTGCGCCTCATCCAAGCCTTGTTGTGACGGTTCGTGCTCAGAATAAATTTCCAACGCTCGCGAAAAGGCTTCTAAGGCTTCTTGACAACGCCGCAGCTTGAGCAATGCTTCGCCGTAATTGTGCCAAAACCAGACATCTTGGTCATTGTATTTGACGGCGAATGCGTAACAGTCACACGCCTCTTGCCAACGACCAAGCGCAGCCAGCGCCAATCCTTTCCCATTCAAAGCCCACGCATAACAGGGGTCGAGTGCTAGCGCTTTGTCATAACTCTCAATCGCCGCTTCAAATTGTGCCATGCGCCGCAACAATTGACCACGACGCGCCCAGATCACCGGATGTTCGGAGGTCATTTTGAGCACATCATCGACCGTTTCAAGCGCAGCTTCTTTGCGCTGCATTTCCAACAGCACATCGACCTTATTGGTGTAATACCAGATCACATTCGGTTCGAGTTCAATCGCCCGCTCATAACTGGCCAGCGCCTGTTCAAGACGCTTCAAACCTTCCAGCGCCAAACCGCGTCCGTTCCATGCCCATCCAAATTCAGGATTGAGACTGAGAGCTTTGTCATAAGCCTCTAACGCCAATTCATATTGCTTGAGGCGGCGCAATGCCTGCCCACGCTTCGCCCAACTTTCGACATGCGTTTCATCAATTTCGAGCGCTTTATCAAGAATTTCCAACGCCTCTTCTAGCCGTCCGAGAATGATGAGTTCATCACCTTGATTATACCAATACCAAACGTCGTCACTTTCATACTCAGCAGCTTTGCGGAAGTCAACTAACGCCTCTTCATGACGCCCCAACGCACTCAACGTCAAGCCGCGCCCGTTCCACGCCCAAGCATACGTTTGATCGAGTTCAACAGCATGATTATAACTTGTCAACGAGTCTTCAAAGCGACCAAGCCGCCGCAAAATTTGCCCGTGTTTGGCCCATGTTCGCGAATTGCTTTTGTCCATACGCAGCGCTTGGTCAACCAAGCGCAGAGCCTCGACATATTGATCGCGATGCACAAAAATATCGGCTTGGCGCACAAGATGAATTGGATCGGCAGGGTCGGTCATTGCGGCCCGACGATAGGCCGAAAGCGCCTCGTCGTATCGCCCCATCTGTTCCAACAGCGCACCACGTTCGCTCCACGCCCATGTATAATTGGGATCAATCGTCGTAGCCTCTTCATACGCCTTGAGTGCTTCATCATAACGCTCAAGCAAACGCAAGGTATTGCCAAGCCGCGCCCAACTTCGTGCATGGTCTGGCCGCAATGCAATCGCACGTTCTAAAAACGGCAACGCCTCTTCATAACGCTTCAACATCGCCAGCACATTGCCCTGATTGTACCAATGCCAAATGTCATCGTCGGACTCCGCGCTGGCGCTTTGGTAACAAGCGAGCGCTTCTTCATAACGCCCCATGCGCTCTAGCACGATACCTTTGCCATTAATCGCCCACGCATAATCCGGCTTGAGTTCTAAGGCCCGATTGTAGGCGTCCAATGCTTCATCATAACGATGGACATAGCGCAGCACCTGCCCAAATTTGGCCCAACTCTCGGGATGATTCTTATCCGTGCGAGTGGCTTCTTGTGCATATAACAGCGCTTCTTCATACTGTTCCATTTCGATCAAGATTTCGGCACAATTGTACCAATGCCACACCGTATCAGGTTGATAGCGTACCGCATTCTTGAATGCCAACAACGCCTCTTTCAATCGCCCGACAGCTTTTAGTGCCAAGCCATACCCATTATAAGCCCAAGCATAACTCGGATCCAATTCGATAGCACGCTTGTACGACGCGATTGAGGCCGCGAAGTTGCCACTATTGCGTTGAATTTGCCCCAAACGTGCCCAGCTATTCGGCAATTGTGGATCAATTTGTATGGCACGCTCCAACAAACGAACCGCCTCATCGGTTCGTTCAAGCCCATCGAGAACATCGGCCTGATTACACAAATAGAGCACATCTTTGGGATTAAAGAGTGCTGCTTGTTGATAACAGTGCAGCGCCTCTTCTAAGCGGCCAATGCGTTCAAGCGCGATGCCTTTGCCATTCCATGCCCACGCATAACGCGGCTCAAGTTCGAGCGCACGATCATAACAATCTATCGCCTCTTGGTAACGCTCTTGCAAGCGCAGGGTGCGTCCTTTGCGGGCCCATGCCCACGCATAATCGGGCTGAAGCTCAATGGCGCGATCATAAGCCTGAAGCGCTTCTTCTGGGCGGCCAAGCTCCGTCAACGAGTACCCTTTATCCATCAATTCGCGAGCTTCAAGCTCTTCGCCGACGAGTTCATCCGGGTCAAGTTCGCCGATTTCTTGCTCGTAAATGTTAATCAACTCATCGACAATTGCCGTCCACGTATCCGGTCGGTCATTGGGGTCTTTCTCAAGACAATTGAGGATGAAGTCACACAATTGTGACGGCAGTTGGTCGACAATATCATCATCAAAAGTCGGGACTTGTTTGACGTGTGCGTCGCGCCATTCCTCAAATTTGCGTACATCGAATAAATACTTCCCGGTCAGCATTTCGTATACCAAACAACCGAACGCATAGATGTCCGCCCGTTCGTCCACATCTTGCGACAGGCATTGTTCCGGCGACATATATGGCGCCGTGCCGATTACCGCATCGTCGCGTGTCAAACGTTGCAAAGCATGCAAATCATTGTCGAGCAATTGAATACTCGCCGGGGGGATGTCCTCGAAATTCAACGACCGCACCAAGCCAAAATCTGTCACTTTGGCGATGTTGTCGTGAGTGACGAGAATATTGGCCGGTTTGAGGTCACGGTGTACCAAACCGGGGAATTTCGTCGTGGCGTGTTGCATCCCCAATGCGATGTGTAACGCATAACGAATCGTTTGTTGCGTGTCCAACCATTTGCGGTCGATCCAACTGCGCAAATCAGGGCCGAGACCTTCTGGCCCACGCACTTGTTCGAGAATCAAATGCGGTTGGTTGTCGAAATTGTCTACCAATTTCGCTTGGACGATGTGACGATGTTTGTCCAATTGAATCCACGTCCACGCTTCATAACGAAAACGCATCATCGCCCGCTCATTATTCAAAAAACGCCTTTGGAAGCTCTTAATCGCGACGGGTAACCCTTCGTCGTGGTCATAACACAAATAAACGACCCCCATACCACCGCGCCGAATCTCGGAGACTTCATAACGCCCACCAATCAGTGTGCCGAGTTCAAACTCGCCCTCACTAATCGCCGGGCGTAATTCATGCCGAGGCGATGCCCCCAAGACATCGCCATTTTGTCGCTTAAAATGCTTCAGCGAGCTGGCAGCCCGTTCATCTGTTCGTGCTTCGCTGGCACGAAATTCTGTCTCATCAGAATCAAGGGCATAAGCGGATTCATCAAATTGAAAATCGGTCATTGTATCGAGCGTGTCGGACGGTATTGGTGTCACATCGTCTAACGACAATTGCGACTTGCCGAGTTCAACAGCTGTCCGCGTCATATCCAAATCCATGCGTGTCGCGCCAATTTGCTGGCCGTATTCTGTCAATAATGGCTCAATAATACCGATGTTGTCGAAACTGTCGTCGACGCTGTCGTCCGACAGTACCCACAACGCGACTGCGATATTCCGGCGTGTTGGATGTTGCTGCGCGACTTGTAATACCCAGTTGACGTAATTGCGTATTGCCGCAACCGCGCGTTCTAAGTCATGCTTACGGTCGTGTGCTTCGGCCATTTCGAGCGCACGGCGATAGGCAATCAACGTCTTGCCCGCATACAGAACGCGCAAACGGTTGTTATCATTCAATGTTCGCGCTGCACATAAATCGCCGAGTGCAAAGTAATCATTGATGTCGTCACGGCGCAGCGCCAACTTGCCTAACGTGCGAATCTCTTCAACCGCGTCGAGCGCGAAATAATCTCGATTGTCATCGGGATGTTCGTCCGCCAAGATGGACTTGATCTTTTCATCGGACAGCTTGACAGGCTGCTGTCCAGTTTGTGGCGCATTCATCATTCGTCATCTTTGCTCGATTCATTTTCGGATTTGTCAATCACCGGTTCACCGATTGATTTCTCATCAGGCATATCCCCATTTACCGCTTCGATTGCTAAATCGTGCTGGCCTTCTTTTTCGTCATCTTGTGAGGAGGGCGCACTTTCAAAACGCAAGGTTTCATCACCATTATCATAGGCGATGATTGTGCTGCCGGGCGGAAATGTGTCGTGCATAATCTGATTGCTGAGCGGTCGTGTGACGAGCCGTTCGATGGCGCGGCGCAACGGCCTCGCCCCCAAATTGGGATCGTAACCCGCGTCCAAAATGAGATCACGAGCATCGTCGGCCAACTTGAGTTTGAGATGTTGCTCGCGCAAGCGCTCACGCAATTCAGTCAGTTGAATGTCGAGAATTCTCAAGAGCGCTTCTTTGTCCAACGCATTAAATGTAATCACCTCGTCCAAGCGATTTAAGAATTCGGGTCTGAAGAAGCGACCGAGATAATCCGAGTAATCGCGTTGGCGTATGGCCGCGTCCCCACCAGAAAAGCCCAATTGCTTGCTGGTTTCCTCTGTCCCGATGTTGCTCGTCATGATGAAAATCGCGTGACGGGCATCGACTTTGCGTCCATGCGCATCGCTGATGCGACCTTCATCGAAAACCTGCAAGAAGATGTCGAACACTTCGGGGGCGGCTTTTTCCACCTCGTCGAGCAACACGACGCTGTAAGGGCGTCGGCGCAACGCATCGGTGAGTTGACCGCCGCGTTGGGTGTCCCGATAACCCGGGGGCGCGCCGATCAAGCGGGCAACGGTGTGCGAGTCGTGAAATTCGGACATGTCAAGACGCAAGAGCGCTTCATCGCTGCCGAATAAAAATTCAGCCATCGCTCGCGCCAATTCAGTTTTGCCAACACCCGATGGCCCCAAAAAGAGAAAGACACCAATTGGGCGGTTCGGGTCGCTGAGTCCAGCACGCGCCATGCGAATCGCATCGGCCACCAATTTGATGGCATGGTCTTGCCCGGCGACACGTCTGAGCAGCGCATCGTCCAATTCTGCTAAACGGCGTTTCTCGCCTTTGGTCAAATCGCTGACGGGTATCCCCGTCCACTCCGAAAGCACATCGGCGATTGTGTCCACGCCAACGTCGGGGACGTAATTCGGGTCATCATCGTCGGGCGCGTGTGTCCGAATAATCATCCGGGCGCAAGCCTCGTCCAACAAATCGAGCGCTTTGTCCGGCAAGCGACGATCCGGCAAATAACGGATCGATAGCCGAATAGCAGCCTCCAACGCTTCCTGCTTGATATTAACACCATGATGCGCTTCAAAACGCGGGCTTTGCCCCTCAAGGATTTGTAACGCCGCATCAAAGGATGGTTCTTCAATATCAATCGTGCGGAAGCGGCGGTCGAGCGCCGGGTCTTGCGCGATAGCACGGCGATACTCTTCGTGGGTCGTCGCGCCGATGCACATGATGTCGCCCCGCGCCAACGCCGGTTTCAAAATATTGGCCGCGTCAAGATTGCTGTCAATCGTGTCGCCCGCCCCGACAATCGTGTGAATCTCATCGATGAACAAAATGACATTTTCGGCTTGTTTGGTTTCGTCAACAATGCCGATTAATCGTTCCTCAAATTGACCGCGCAAACTCGTCCCAGCGACGAGCGCCCCAATTTCGATTTGCACAATCCGTTTGTCGCGCAACGAAACCGGCGCCGTCCCTTCATAGATCGCATAAGCCAGTCCTTCAACAACAGCCGTCTTGCCGACCCCCGCATCGCCGAGCAATACAGCATTGTTCTTCGTGCTGCGGGCGAGTGTTCGTGCCAACTGACGAATTTCGCGGTCACGGCCAATCGCCGGTTTGATCCGACCTTCGTTGGCCTGCGCCGTTAGGTCGCGGCCATATTTGTCCAACAATGGCGTGGGAACACGCTGCGACTCGGCCCGTTTTTCCGCCGATGACGACAATCCAAACAATTCATCGCTGTCGAATTGCAGGCTTTCGTCGTCAAAGTCGAAATCATCGAATAAATCGCTGTCGGACACATCATCTTTCAACAAACTTGAGAAGTTTTTCTCGTGTGCCTCTTCCAACAGACGTTGCAACCAACGATTGAGGTCGAACCCCATATCGATCAATTTGCGAATCGGGACACCTTCGCCCTCTTGCAGCATGGCCAACAACAAATGAATTTCTTCGATTTCTTCATCTTTATCAATATCGTCTTGGTCGGCGAGAAAAATCGCCAACGCAAGAACGATCTCGCTGCGCGGCGTCAGTGGCAAGACCTCTTCAAGTTGGTCGTCTCCGGTGCCGATTTCACGCCGAATCGCATTGCGCACATCACGCGGCTTAAACCCAGCGCGTCTCAATAAAATACTCGTCGGTCCATTTTCGTTTTGTGTCATCGCAATGAACAAATGCTCGGTGCCGACATAATTTTGAAATAAGCGTTGTGCTTCGGCAGCAGCACCGGCTAATAATGTCGCACAACGTTTACGAATTTCTTTTTCGGGGATATTTGGATTCGATGACAAGATTTTCCCTCATTTACACGGATATGAGTTAGCCACTCTTGTTGATGCGTTGTTAAGTATACCGCAAAGAAACAAGGTTGCTACAAAATATATGCCTTCCGGTTATGGACTTTCGTACTGTGCGTCGATTAACTATAATGAAAACGAGGTCATACATTTGAGCAGGCGACGCATCGGCGCTGTTCCGTCGCCCATCTGCAAGGAGGTGCATTTTGCTATCCAACTTGTCTGTCCTATGGCTTTTCATCTTTGTTATGATTATTGTCGCGAGTCCATCTGCGTATACCCAAGCGTATCTTGATCCCGGCTCCGGTAGTTTTATCATTCAGGTCTTGGTAGCGAGTATATTGGGGTTGCTGGTTTCGCTGCGCATTTTCGGGCGTCGTATATTCTATTTTCTCACACGGACGACTCCCTCCGATGGTACAGTAGATAGCGAAACACAGAATCCTAGCGACAATGTCTGAGCCACAACGCGAGGTAGCGTCTTTTCGCGATCCTGCCGGGTTTATTTTCCAGCGTGATGGCATCGTCTACCGGCAGGTCAACCGTGTTTATCAAGCACATTTTGATGCGCTCGTCGACTCTGGCTTGTATCAACAATTGACACGCAACGGCCAACTCATCCCACACGACGTTGTCGACATCCCCGCGCCACAACCGGACACCGCATATTGTATCATTCAGCCACAACACGTTCCCTTTATTTCGTATCCCTATGAATGGACATTTGGTCAACTCAAAGATGCAGCCTTGTTGACTCTCGCGCTGCAACAACAGGCATTCGCCAAAGGCATGACGCTCAAAGATGCCAGTGCATATAATATACAATTTATTGCCGGTAAGCCGACACTCATCGACACACTCTCGCTTGAACTCTACGAAGAAGGCCGGCCATGGGTTGCCTATCGGCAGTTTTGCCAGCATTTTTTAGCGCCGCTTGCATTGGCCGCCTATCGCGACATACGCTTGCAACAATTGCTGCGTGTCTATATCGATGGCCTGCCGTTGGATATGGTGTCGTCGTTACTACCGGCGCGTACTCGCCTGCGCTTCGGCCTGCTGACTCATTTACATCTGCACGCCCGTAGCCAAAAACGCTATGCCAACCGCCCCACGAATACACGGCTTAGCGAACGCAAAATCAGCCGCAATTCGATGATTGGCTTGATTGCCAATCTCGAATCGACGATTCGTGCGCTCAAATGGAATCCGGATGCCACCCCTTGGGCAGATTATTATCAAGGCGACAGTTACAAAAATGCCGGATTTGTCGATAAACAACGTCTCGTCGAACAATTCATCGACCGCGTGCAACCACGTATCATTTGGGATATGGGCGCGAACACCGGCGTTTTCAGTCGTATCGCTGCGACCAAAGGCTGTACGGTCATCTCATGGGACAGCGATCCCGGCGCAGTCGAATTGAATTATCAACAAGTGAAAGCAAACGCCGAATACAATGTGTTACCGCTCATCATCGATCTCACGAATCCCAGCCCAGCGCTCGGTTGGTCGCATCAAGAGCGTCAATCGCTCATCGGGCGCAGCAATGCCGATTGTATACTCGCACTCGCGCTGATTCATCATCTGGCAATTGGCAACAACGTCCCTTTGTGCGATGTCGCCGCGTTCTTCGCAACGTTGAGTCCGTATCTCATCATCGAATTCGTCCCCAAAGAAGATGTGAAAGTCCAACACCTGCTGATGAATCGGGCGGACATCTTCGCCGATTATACAAAAGAAGGATTTGAACATGCCTTCGCAGAATATTATACCATTATCGAAGCTGTTGAGATCGAACAATCACAACGTTATTTATATTTGATGAAATGTAAATCCTGATGCTTTTTCTGATAAAACAGCACTTTTTTACGCCATTTTTGCTAACAGTGTACCCGGTCGTCTTTCTGTATTCGCGCAATCTCCATCGTGCAGAACCGCGCGGCCTCCCCTTAGCACTCGTCGTCACATTGTTGATGACGGGTCTTGTCTTCGGCGTTGTGCGGCTCATCTTCAAACAGCAGCAGCGTGCCATCTTCATGACATCAATCTTTGTTTTGCTGTTCTACACGTATGGACATGTCGTACAACTCGGCGCAACATTTGAAACACGCTTGCCCGTGCCGCTTCATAATACCACGCTGATGTCTATGTTGTGGCTGATGTTGCTGCTCACGGCTGTTTATGCCGCATTCAAATGGGAAAACAAACTCGAAAGCGCCAACCATTATCTGACACTTGTGGCGATGTTCTTGCTAATCATGCAAGGCATCATGTTGTTGACCGCGCAAATCAATCGCGCACAAGCCGGGGGTGTAACACAAATCTCGTATGCCCTTGACGATTATGGCATCGACCCCACACAAATTGACACATCGTTGCCGGACATCTACCACATTGTCCTCGATGCCTATACCCGCGAAGATATTTTGCGCGATTATCTCGGTTATGACAACAGCGCCTTCATCAATGCCTTGCGGGATCGAGATTTTTTCGTCGCCGACAACGCCCGCTCGAATTATATCGCCACATTTTTGTCGTTGGCTTCAATGCTCAATATGCAGTATGTCGATTTCCTTGAAGGCACTGCCCCTAGCGACCAATCGCTCGCTTTTCAACTACTCGATGACAATCTCGTCATCAATTTGCTCGAACAGTTGGGGTATCAAACGATTCAATTTTCGTCTGGGTGGGGGCCGACAGAATACAACGACCATGTAGACCGCAACATCAATCGCTTGACCGATGAACCGGTGACAATCGCCGGGTTCGACTTCAACATCAACCTCAGTGTGATTCATCTGTTATTGATCGAATCGACATGGCTCAAACAATTCACATCGCCCTTTCAATATAGCAGGCATATCACCGCACAATATAATTTTGCGCATTTGCCAGCAATCGCCGACAATCCCGAACCGACGTATACGTTAATGCACATCATTGCGCCGCACGCGCCCTATTATCTCTCGGCAGACGATGCGCCTGCGCCCGTAGGCGTAAACGTTGACGGCGAAATCATCGATCAAGAAAAAGCGGCGCGGCAGCCCGGTTATATCGATCAAATTATATTCGCCAATCGCGCTGTGACCAATGCCATTGATGCCATCCTCGAAAATTCGGATACCCCACCGATTATCATCATTCATGGCGATCATGGTTTGCGCCATATTTGCGTGGATTTACGTTGTGAGTCACAATCGTGGTTTTATGATTTCTTCACGCCGACATTGAGCGCATTTTATCTGCCGGATGGGGGCGGCGCGGCTTTTTATCCGTCAATCACGCATGTCAATGTTTATCGCGCCATCTTCAATCATTATTTTGATGCCGACATGCCACTGCTCGAAGATGCCGGATTTTTCCCAGACAGTTACATCGGGTCGGCGACCAATCATTACGTTTTCAATAAAGTGCTCTATAATGACGTTGCTGCATCACGCACAAGGGGTGATAATTCAGATGAGGTATATGATATGCTGTGGGTGTGTTTGACGCCACGCGACCAACAGCGACTCGGTATTGACAATGCTGCTGTACTCACCGGGCCGCGTCCTGAATGCCGTTATCAACATCTTGCGTTAGAATAAACACAATCTCTATACTTGAAAGCGCTAGAAGCGCGTAAAGTAGTATTAAGAACGTTGATTGCGCATTGAGCAATATTGAAAATACGCGAAACGCCGACGACGGACAATTTTCCTGATAAGTTGACATCCTGAACAGCTAACGAGCTGTCAAATATTAAGAACCTGCATTGAAAAATGAGTGAGTTTTATGAGTCAAAATGATCCTTTAATTGGACGCAAACTAGGTGATTACGTCATTCAAGATTTATTGGGGCACGGCGGCATGGCGCGCGTCTATCGTGGTTATGACCCGAATCTTGATCGCTATGCTGCCGTCAAAGTGATTGATGCTCACCTCGTTTCAGGGAATGATGCCGACGAGTATCGCGAACGTTTTCAACGCGAGGCGCGGTCTATCGCCCGTTTACGTCATCCGCGCATTGTCAATGTGTATCAATTCGGTCAGGTCGATGCAGACAGTTATTACATGGCGCAGGCCTTCATCGAAGGCAAAGATTTGCGCTTCGTGCTCAAAGAATTTGCTGACCGCAATCGTCGCCTACCGAATAAACGTATCTTCACCATCATCCGCGATGTTGCGCTCGCGCTCGACCACGCCCATCAAAACCAAGTCATCCATCGCGACATCAAACCATCGAATATCATGGTTATGGCGGACGGCCACGCGGTTTTGACCGACTTCGGTCTCGCGTTGAGCATTTCTGAAGGCACGGCGGGCAACATCTTCGGCAGCGTGCATTACATCGCGCCGGAACAAGCTGTTTCTTCGGCCAATGTCAAACCGCAAAGCGACTTGTATTCGCTCGGTGTCGTGTTGTATGAAATGTTGACCGGTCAAGTGCCGTTTGATGACCAGTCGGTGATGAGTGTCGCGCTCAAACACATGCAAGAGCCACCACCGCCGATACGTCTCATCAATCCCGATGTTTCAGAAGAAGTTGAAAAAGTTGTCATGCGCTTGTTGGAAAAAGAACCGGAGAAACGTTACGAGTCCGGTTTTGAGTTGGCACGCGCTTTGCAAGCAGCCTTCGGCATCACCGATGAAGAAATTGCCCAACAGACTGAAAGCTCTTCGGCCACACGCCCGCCATCATCATCCGCACCTGCTGCGGTCGCGACATCCGACGATTCGCCCACCATCACTGATCCCAGCGTACCTTCCGCAGGCGCACGTCCACAAATCGGTGCGGGGCGCAACAACCGAACCCCGTTGATTGTCGGTGGGGTTGTTGTGGCGGTGCTCATCGTCATTATTCTCGCTGTTGTTCTCGCGAGTGGTGGTGGCAACGACGAAGGCGACTCGCAAACACAGACAGTCATCGCGCAGGTAGCCGCCAACGATACCGAAACGGCGGCGGTCACCGCGACAGATACCGAGCAGCCTAGCGATACCGATACGCCTGAACCTACTGCCGACAACTCGGCTGCCGCTGCCGGAGATGGCAAGACCGTTACACCGGAAGCAACAGATTTTGAGTCTGCTACTTCGGAAGCAATTGTTGAAAATGTCGACGAAGCGACTGCAACGAACACGACTCGCCCATCGATCACACCGCGTCCATCGAATACGCCGCGTCCGTCGAACACACCGCGTCCATCAAACACGCCAATGCCAACTGCCAACTTAACTGCAACTGCTGAGGCATTCATTGCAGAGAATGCGCCGGTCGTTCTCATCTATGATGAGAATAGTATTGTTTTATTCAACCGTTCCGACAGCCAAGTCGATGCCAGTGGATTGACGTTTGTGCGCGTTGTCGATGATGGCGCAAATCTGCTTTTTAATTCGGACGATTGGGCCAACAACGATGCCAGTTCTCGCCCACCGTCGCGTTTGCCCAGCGGCGATTGTTTCCAATTGTGGACGACCGATTTCGTTTTATTGGATGTGCCGGACTATTGTGGTACTCGCCACGCATGGCGTCAAGTAGCGTTCACACGATGGTTTTGGCTGAGCGATAACGACGCCGATGTATTCGAGGTGCGGCGCGGCGATGAAGTTTTGGCAGTCTGCCCGGTCAATGAGGGTGAATGCCCAGTTAATTTGTAAAACGATTCAACTTTCTCGGTTGTCCTCACGAAACCAGATGCGCCTCGGTTTCTTCAATCAATTGCGTCAACCAATCCATAAATGGCGTACCACCTGTCCCGGTCGGATTCGGGGAGCGTTTGAAGATATATTCCCGCGCATAATGAAAATGTGCTCGCCGGAAGACAATCAATTGCTTGATGCACTGATTGTAAGCATCTTTGAGTTCGCCATTGTGCCGATGCGCAAGCACATAATTGCGCACATCCGGCGTCGTCACTTGGTCGATGAATTGACGATGTGCGACCGGCATGTGATGGCGCATCCCATTGAGATGGCGCATCAGGCCGGTTTGCTCATGTTGAATACCCAACACGCCGACAAAAGCCGGCACCGTCGAACTCTGTGCGCCAGAGCCACCGGTCATCGTTTGTGGTTCGTTGTTGTATGCAGCCACACCTTGATACACGACGCCATTGAAGCCGAACATATAAGGACGGATAATCGTCGCATACACATCCGGGTCACAGCCTTCGGGCATTCGATGAAAGGCGGCCAACATATTGCGCATCCCTTGTGCGAGATTATTCAGCCCGTCACACACACCCGTCATATCATCGTGTTGTGCTGCCTGCAACGCCATCTGAAGCCCGTCAAGCGCGAGCGTCGCTTTGGCCTCGACAAAGACATGCACGAGACTAAACCAATGCTCGTCCGGTGTCGGGCGAAATGACATGAACACATCGAGATTGCCGAGTTCAATCGGGGCATTCACATCGCGTCGTCGCCAATTGTTGAGCACCATCGCCGGATATGAAAGTATCGGCGGGCGTTCGAGCAGCGACGCAATTTGATGAAACGGGATCGCTACACCCGGTGGGATATGATCTGCCGGTTCGTCCGGTATTGCATAGACGTAACCGCTCGCGAAATAGGCATAAATCATGAAAAGCCGTTCGCACACTCGCGCATTAGTGACGGCGCTGAGGTCGAACACGGGCATATCGCGCAACACATCGTGCAATTTTTGCGGCGCTCCTTCAATCAAAGCGGGCAATTCTGCGGCGACATCTTCAATGTATGCAATTGTCGCCGCATCGAGTTCGCTTTCGACATCTGCGAGATGGGATAATGGGTCTTCTTCGGGCAAAAAGCCGCGCTCCAACGAAACGTCGTATATATTCGGTTGATGTACCATGCGTGTTGCATTCCTATTGCGTAGGTAGCTTTCCTAACAGTATATGCGGTAATTAAGCAATCGCAGAGAGTAATTTGTCCTATGACAAGGCATCTTTTGTGCAAAATGCCCGCTATGCGAGAGGCGAATGCACAACATCCCTCGTATAATCACCGTTTTGAAGCGTGATACAACATTTCATCATTAACGCTTTTATGCTTTGCACACGTCGCCTGCGCAATAACAAAAGGAAATACCGTTGATTCGGAAACGAGCGATTCTCATCACCGGCGCGAATGGTGAAGTCGGTCATGGCCTCATCGGCCATCTCGCCGGGCACGACACCGACATCCTCGCGCTTGACCTCAATTCACTTGACGACAATTTGCAGCCGCTCGTGCGCGACGCCGTCGTCGGCGATATTCTCGACCAAGAATTGCTGTCGCGGGTGATGAGTGAGTACGAAATCGATATGATTTATCATCTAGCCGCGCTGCTTTCAACCCGCGCCGAATTCACGCCGGAAGCCGCTCATCGCGTCAATGTGCAAGGGACAATTAATCTGCTGCAACTCGCGATTGAGCAATCGCGTTGGCTTGGCCGCCCGGTGAAATTTATTTTCCCCAGTTCAATCGCTGTTTATGGGATGCCGAGTCTCGTTGTTAAGCACGGTGCGCCGCCGGTGCATGAAGACCTCTACAATATGCCGACCACGATGTATGGCTGCAATAAATTGTATTGCGAGCACATCGGGCGTTATTACGCGCTCAATTATCGCCAACTCGCGGCGACTCCCGAACCGCACGGCGTCGATTTTCGGGCGGTGCGTTTTCCCGGTTTGATTAGCGCCGTCACGATTCCGAGCGGCGGCACGAGCGACTTCGGCCCGGAGATGCTCCACGCGGCTGCACAAGGGCAGCCCTATGCCAGCTTCGTCCGCGAAAACACGCGCATCCCCTTCATGGTGATGCCGGACGCGGTTAAGGCGTTGATGATGCTCGGCGATGCGCCCCGCGAACAATTGACGCGCCGCGTTTACAATGTGACCAGCTTTACACTCTCCGCCGGTGAAATCGCCGCGATTGCTAGGCAAGCCTTCCCCCAAGCCGAAATTACATTCAACCCGGACGATAAGCGACAAGGCATCGTCGATACATGGCCGGCGCTGCTTGACGACGAGAATGCGCGGCGTGATTGGGATTGGTGCCCCGATTACGATGTTGACCGCGCCTTCGATGATTATCTCATCCCCGCGATTCGTGAGCGTTACGGGCGATAGGCTGCGTCGAACAACAAGGATGCGTCACCATTCGGACGCTCAAATCACATCGGACAGTCGGTAGGGACGCACGCTTGCACGTCGGCCTGTCTACGTTTTCCAATTGTGTAAGCCCCCAACGCAATTCATACTAATATGCAAAATATACATTATTCAAACTTTTGATATATCGGTAGACTCTCTATGATTCTCGTTGTATATTTATTACTGATCTAAAAGTAAATTTCCCGTCAAAGGGGGTGGTTTATGGCGAAGCGTATGGTGGTCGGCGTGGACAGCGATGCAAGTGATCTTCGACAAATTGCCGCGCAATTGGAAGACCAAATGTATGAAATGATTATCAGCGAGTCGGCTGGCGACACCTTGTCGCTCATCGAAAAAATCAACCCTGCTTTGATTATTGTCTCAATCGACCTCGCCGATATGTCTTATATCGAATTTTGTCGGCAAGCACGAGCGATTACAACCTTCCCATTTCTTTTGCTCGTCAATCATATTGATGTGAACGTGGTTTTTGATGCTTTGCGAATCTATGCCGACGACTTTATCACTAAACCGCTTGATGCTGCGGAGCTTGCCGTGCGGGTAAAATACGTTTTGAGCCGTGTCCCAACATGGACACAGGGACATCAACAACGGATACATGTCGATGATTATCTCCAAATCGATTTCCGCCATCATACCATTTATGCGGGCGGCACCTCCCACAAGCTGACCCCCACGCAAGCCCATTTATTGCGATTGCTCATCGACAATGCCGGACGTGTTGTTGAAAATGAAAGATTGATCGCATACGTGTGGCCATCACAACACGTCAACACCGAAACGTTGCGTGTTCATATTTTCCGGTTGCGCCAAAAAATCGAGAAAGATGCGAAAAATCCGAAGTATATCCGCACGCAACGTCATTCTGGATACATTTTTGACCTATGGGTGCAGCACTAACGTTCAATCCATTCCTGTCAGGAAATAGCGCACGGTATACAAGATAGCCATTTTCTCGCGCGGTGGGATCGTCACATCGAAGGTGATGCTTGTGGCATCTTGTTTGGTATAGCTATGCGAGGTGTTGACGATGCGCCAATTTCCCCAGCGAAATAAACGTTCGAGCACAGTCACGCGCACGGGACGGTCTTGCCGTTGATTGCGCAAACGAATGCGGTAGGTTTCTTCGAGTAACGAATTTTCTAACCTGCGGAAATCTTTTTGTGTTCGCTTCCCGTCTACATCTGGCAAGGCGCCGAGCGAAATTTCGAGGCGGTCATCGCCGGAGAGATGTTTGATTTTCCGGTTGCCGACAAGTGTCGAAGCGCCGCGATGATCTTGTTGATATATGCGCAGTTCACCGGCTGGTAGGTTGACCATTGTCGCGGTCTGCTCGTTGGCATTGAATGTGATGAAGGCGTTGACCTCCGTCACTTGTGTGTCGCCCTGATTGCGGTCTGTATTGGGATTGCGTGGATATTTGGAAACCGGTGGACTAGCATCGTAGATATACGCTAATTGCGCAGTTGGGGGGGCGAGGTCAACGAGTTTGATGTGTCGTGTTTCATCGTTTTCGAGGTCAACAGGACGCTCTATTGGATAACGGTATTGAGACACGCGCTTGAGAGGCGGCAACGGTGCAGGTGCCGGGGGGGGTATTCGGGTTGGAAAGCGGCTCGATAAGGGTCTGTGCGGCGGGTCGTTTGATGGATGCGATGGATCGCCGAAACGCCCGCCATCGTCAACCGGCGGTCGCTGATTCAATCTACCAAGACGCGAACCGGGACGTGTTAACGGTGGGCGTGGCGGTTGGGGTGGCCGCAGTGGCTTCGGCGGATTTTGTCGCGAGAACGGAGAAGGACGAAGCGACCTGTTCGCTGCCGGTGGTTGCGGTGGGTTCGTTGGCTGTGGCTGTGTCAGTGGTGAAGCACTCTCTTGAACGAGCTTGACATAAACATCGTTGAAGGACACGTCGGTTTTGTTGGTGAGTGTCGCCCAACCATTGAAGGTCACGAGTTGGTCGTTTTCCGATACAATCACATTATAATCAACTGCCCAATCGATACCGCTTGCAATATACGTCACTTCGATAGGGCAAGTGCCCGCTTCTTGACTTTCAATCATGATTTGAAGCAAGGGTTGTTGAATTAGCTCACGATTTTCGGGCAAGTGAATTTCACTAATGTTGTTAGCGGCGATTAAGATGAGTTGTCCGTCCGTATTGCAGAGCAACAAGTCATCGCTTGCTGCATTGCTGAATGCTGTGTTGCGTAGCCCTTTCGTGACGCGGACGTATTGCCCCGCATAAACCTGCCCATCTTGTGTCCGCACCTCAATCATTTCACCGAGATAGCGCTTGAGAATCATAGTGTTGTCGGCGAGATCATATAAGAAGCGATGTTCAGTCACAACGGCATTGAAGGATTGATCGCGGATGCTGACATTGATCGATTGGCGCACCACGTCGGCCAAAATATTAGGAAACTCGATCAAATTCGCGCCCGGTTGCAAGTCAACATTGCGCCGGTCAGAAACTAGCACAGAATTCCCTTTATAAATCGTCAGGTTGGTACAATCATCTAGCGTGGCGGCTGATGTGTCGGTCATCCGAATTTGCCCCTGTTGTATCTGATTGATCAATTTACGTGAAACGTTTTAGGATTTTGACAACATCCAATTATTGACTACAATTTCACATTTGTCAAAAACCACCATCTCTATTATACGATGC
Source organism: Chloroflexota bacterium (assembly GCA_003695675.1). Taxonomy (GTDB): domain Bacteria; phylum Chloroflexota; class Anaerolineae; order Aggregatilineales; family Phototrophicaceae. The sequence continues at coordinate 7,417 of RFIA01000175.1, read as the reverse complement.
GTCTTCTTCAGAAAGTAGTGTGCGCTTAAAACAAAGGACGGAATGACTGGGCTGGCTCTTACATCGACATAAGTTGATTGTCTATAGCCGTTCTATAAACAGCTCGCGCGTCATTCCCTTGAAAACAAACGACATTCAAGCGCCAAGCGGCCAAGCCGCCAAGCAAAAGCGAAACGATTCAACGCAGATTGCCGGGTACGATGCGCCGCGTCGTACCTTTGCGAAAAGCAACCCGTTGGGGCATTGCACGCAATGCCCCGCCAACATTTTCATCGCTTTGGAGATAAATCTATGTTTATGCTCCTGATGCAGCAGTCAGTTGGAAGACACGACCGCCATAGTCCAGCACAAACAATTCGCCATTCTCATCTTCGCCGAATGAACTGATTTGAATGTTCGTGTTCATGAAAACATTCGTCTGCCATCGGTTGTCTTGGTCGCGATAGGCGGCCCAGATAACGCCCGACCCCCAATCGCCGTAGAAATACACGCCATCTAAATCCGGCAAAGCGCTGCCTCGATAAACATAACCGCCCGTCACCGAAATACCCGAACTGTGATTGTATTCGAGAATCGGCGCGACTGCATTCGAAGGCGGTGTGCCGCCGGAGAAATTGTGAGTGCCTTCAAGAATATTCCAGCCATAATTTTCGCCGCCAAGACTGTTCGCCGCTTGGAAGTTGATCTCTTCCCATTGATTTTGCCCGACGTCGGCGATGTAGAGATCGCCAGTTGCGCGGTCGAAACTGAAGCGCCACGGGTTGCGCAGCCCCCACGCCCAGACTTCATCCGCCGCAGTCGTGTCGCCGACGAATGGATTGTCCGCCGGGACAGCGTAACGCTCTCCATTATCGACATCGATGCGCAAAATTGTTCCCAGCAATGTGCTTGGATTTTGCCCATTGTTCTGCGGGTCTCCTGCCGCGCCGCCATCGCCGAGACCAATGTAGAGGAAGCCGTCCGGCCCGAAGGCGATTTGCCCGCCATTATGATTGGCGAAGGGCTGCGATTGCATCAGCACGAGTTGCGCACTTTGTGGGTCGGCGATGTTGGGATTGTCTGCCGAGACGTGATAACGCGCGATAATCGTTGTGCCACTCGCGTCGTTGTAATGCACGAAGAATTGTCCATTCTCAGCGTAATTTGGATGAAAGGCCAGCCCAAGCAATCCCCGTTCTGAAAACGGGCGGTTGAAAATATCTTGATTGATGATGTTCGAGAGATCGAGAAATGGAGGCGACAACACGACGCCGTCTTGCATCACCCAGATAGCGCCAGTTTGCTCGACAATGAACAAACGGCCAGAACCATCACCGGCATGTGTGAGATACAACGGCTTCGACAGACCGCTCACAACTTCGGTCAATTGATACTGCGTTGGGTCAGGCGGGGTGCTGCGCGTGATGATGGGTTCGTCCTGCGCGAAACCGTATCCAACACTCAATGCCAGTAATATGAATAAGAGAACAATTTGCAGTATTGGTTTTCTCAATTGGCTTCCTCCATCGAAAATAAAGCGATATTAAACCGCAAAAAGGCGCAAAGAACGCCACGAGAAGCAAACATTCAACACAGATTGTGGGGGCGACGCGCCGGGTCGCCCCCTTATGGAAAGAATACCCTCTGCCCGGTGTGCATCAATCTTCTGGCCCGGCGACAGCCGACACATACGCATCAGGGTTCAGGTAATGTTGTGCGGCTGCGAGCAAATCGTCAACTGTCAGCCTTTCAACTGTGTCGCGATATTGTATCAAATAATCGAGGCCGAGATTGTAAGTCTCGATTCGCAACAACGCATCGGCGACGCCGTCATTATTTTCAAGTTGAAGCGGCAAGTGACCAATAAAGTAGGACTGATTATCGCTCAAGTCTTCCGCGCTCACCGGTTCGGTAACCATCCGGCGAATTTCGTGAAGGATGCTGTCAATTGCCTTATCGACATCGTTGGGGTCTACGCCAGCGCTGACGTACCACGGTCCCGGTGTGAGGCCGCCGTCAACCCGGCTGTAAGCATAATACGCGAGTCCTTGCTTTTCGCGGACTTCTTGCCCGATGCGCCCCATCATCCCAAATACACCGAGCACACTGTTGGCGAGGGCTGCCGCCAGATAATCCTCTGCCGTGCGCGACGGCCCGACGACGCCCAGCATAATATCGGATTGTGTTTTGCCCGGCAAACCGATCACTGTTTTTTGGATTTGAGTGGCTTGTGGCGCTTCGGGTATATCGGGCACATCGGCTTGATTGGGGTTTTTCCAATCGCCGAGATGATTGTGAACTACATCGATAGCTGCATCCGTTTGCACATCGCCGACAATCACGATAATCATATCGGCGGGGCCGTAATGCGTCTGATGAAATTGCTTGATGTCGTCCACCGTCAGCATGGGAACAGTCTCTAACGTGCCCGATGTGCTATAGTGCAACGGATGCGATGCGGGGTAAAGACCTTCACGAAAAGCACGGTTCGCCCGGTAGCGTGTGTCTTGCTGTCGGTATTGCAACCCAGTGAAGATTTCGCCTTTGAGGCGTTCAACTTGCTCTTCGGGAAATGACGGATTGCGCAGCACATCGCCGAGCAGCTCAATCAATACCGGCAAATCCTCGGCCAATGCTTTGCCGGAAAACCCGGCACGATGAACGCCGCCGTTGATACCGAGATCAGCACCGATATTTTCGAGACCAGCGAAAATCGCGTTGAAGTCGCGCTGTGTTGTGCCGCGCATCAACGAACGCGCCGTCAAAGCGGCGAGGCCATTTTTCGCAGGCGATTCATACAAACTGCCAGCGCGTACTGTGCCATCAATCACAACGGATTGCGATGTGTGATTTTCGTAGACGAGTATCGTGATCCCATTGTCGAGTGTCACACGGGTGATCGTATCGGGGCCGGGGAGTGTCGATGTTGTTGTCATGAAGTTTCACCTGTATGTCCATTGTTGCCGTTGATTGGCACGAACCAACCGACCGTGCGGTTTTGTGGCCGCAGATACTTTTGCGCCACATCGCGCACATCAGCGATAGTGACGGTTTCGAGATGGTCAACATAATCCTCGAACCAAGTGTAGCTGTCGAAATTCTCGGCAAAAGCCAACCAGAAAGCCTGCCCGGTAACACTCTCGGTCGCATAAGCGAACAAGGCACGCGCTTGTTTCTTCGCTTTGACGAGTTCGGCGTCGGTGATGTTGTCGTTGCAGATGCGGTCAATTTGTTCGTCGAGCGCTGCTTCGACCGCTTCAATCGAACTGCCATGCCGGACGGTGACGACGATGTTATACAGATACGGGTCAATTGATGGCAGTAGCCCGCCACCCAACCCGGCGGCAAGTTCGGTTTCAACCAATGCTTTGTAGAGCCGACTCGTCTTGTTGCCGACCCCGCCACCGCCCATACCACTCGGCCCGCTCATGACACTATCGAGAATGGCGAGTTTGAACCAATCCTCATCAGTGGCTGCGGGCGCACGATAGGCCACATGAACGAAAGCATTATTGCCCGGTCGCTCTACCTTGACACGCCGTTCGCCACTTTGTTCCGGCTCCGGCCGTACAAAAAGATTGGGCGTTTCACCGGCGGGTATCTCGCCATAAATCGCTTTGATATTTGCGAGCATTTCATCGGTATCGAAATCGCCGACAGCAACGGCTATCGCGTTATTCGGCATATAATGTCGTTTGTAATGCGCGTAAAGATCATCGCGAGTCATCGTTTTCAAGTCAATCATATCGCCGATAATCTCGTGATGATAACCATGCACATGAAAAGCCGTGGCGTTGACTTGCTCACGTAACCAGAAGGTGGGCGAGTTTTCCGCCCCTTGTCGTTCGGAGATGATGACCGTGCGTTCCGATTCAACTTCTTCTGGGTCGAAGACCGCGTTGACCATGCGGTCGGCTTCTGCCCGCAATGCCAAATCGATTTTATCGGCGGGGAGTGTTTCGTAGTAGGCCGTGTAATCGCTTGATGTTTGCGCGTTCCACAAGCCACCGGCGCGGTCAATTGCCCGGTCGAGATACCCCGCTGGGAATGCTTCTGTGCCTTTGAACAGCATGTGCTCAACCCAATGCGAGACACCCGTTTGCCCCGTCCGTTCGTTTCGGCTGCCAACACGATACAGCACCCACCAACTGATAATCGGGGTATGGTGAACTTCTTTTAGGAGAACGGTCAAACCGTTGTCCAGTTGATGCCGGGTAACGTTACTCAATACACTTCTCCAGATCGCTACAATTAAATTTCTACAGTCGTGTGGCCGACACCATCGTAACCGCGCCCCACACCGCGATACGCGAATCCGATTTCACGCATCACCGCCGGTTCATACATGTTGCGCCCATCAACCAGAATAGGCTGCTTCATGCTCTGGCAAATTTTTCCCATATCGAGTTGTTTGAATTCATTCCATGGCGTGAGAACGACGAGCGCATCAGCCCCCTTCGCCAAGTCATAGGGATTGTTGCACATATCAATTTTGGGCATGACTCGCGTCGTATTCGGCATGGCGACCGGGTCGTAAGCGCGGACAATCGCGCCTTCGTTGAGTAGATATTCGGCAACAGTAAGCGCTGGGGACTCACGAATATCGTCGGTGTTTTCTTTGAATGCGAGACCGAGCAACGCAATCACTTTGTTTTCGAGGTCACCGACCATATCTTGCACCTTCAACATAATATGCTTTCGCTGAAACGAATTGATGTCCATCACAGCGCGTAATAATTGCGGGTGCATCCCGTGTGTGTCGGCCATATATGCCAACGCTTTCACATCTTTTGGGAAGCAACTGCCGCCATACCCGACACCAGCCTGCAAGAAATGATGCCCGATGCGTTGGTCGAAGCCCATACCTTGCGCGACTTCCATCACATCAGCACCGAGTTTTTCACAGATGATGCTGATCTCGTTGATGAAGCTGATGCGCGTCGCCAAGAACGCATTCGACGCATATTTAATCATCTCCGCCGTGCGCAAATCGGTCATCACAATCGGCGCACGCAGCGAGAGATAAAGTTGCGCAACAGCTTCGGCGGCGCTTTTGTCGGTTGAGCCGAGCACGGTGCGGTCAGGATTCATGAAGTCGCGAACGGCAGACCCCTCGCGCAAAAATTCCGGACAGCTGACGACCGAAAATGCAATCGGCGACGGTTGAGTATTGCGAACAATATCGGCGACCCAATCCCCAGTGCCGACCGGCACAGTCGATTTGTTGATGATGATGAGCGGGTGCTTCATCGTCTTCGCGATGCTTTCGGCTGCCGAGCGCACATATTGCAAATCCGCCTCACCATCGACTCCCTCGGGTGTGCCGACGCAGATGAAAACATACTCGGCATCTTCAAGCCCTTCGTCATACGATGTGGTGAAGCTCAGGCGACCAGCATGTGTATTGCGCTCAACCATTTCTTTGAGGCCCGGTTCATAGATGGGCATCTCGCCCTGCTTGAGCCGTTCGACCTTGGCTTCATCATAATCAACCGCAATCACACGATTGCCAAGATCGGCAAAACAGGTGCCCGTCACCAGACCGACATAGCCCGTGCCAATGACGCAAATGTTTTTCATGAAAAATGATCCCCTTAACGTATTCTCAGGTGTGTTGATATGACGATTAACGCAATTGCATTACGCATCCTCAATAATCAATTTTGCAGCACGCCGTCCGATTTCGACGGCGTAATTTGTTCCTCTATCCCATGGGTAGACTTGACTCATGCTCGCCCAGTATAGCCCGGAAAGCGGTGTCTTGAGAGGGAGTATTTTTTCGCTGTGGTTGACACCCGGCACAGGCTGCGCATAAGGCGCACGCCATACCCAATATTTGCGCACCCAATCGCGTGAAAATTCAGGATTGAAGCGCGATAATTGCGCGATAAAGCGCTCGGCCAATTCATCTTCGCTCAGTTGAAAATATTCATGGTCAGCCGGGATGTAGTCGCCACAATAAATCAAGTGGTCATCGCCATAATGTGAACGTTCCATCCAATTGGTGTGTTCGACGAGCGCCAAAAATGGAAATTCCGATTGCTGTTTGTCTGCGCTCGTTGCCGGTAAATTGAGCCAATATGTCCCATCTGTCAGCAATGAATGCTTGAGAGCGACGACCACACACACCGCACCAATACTCTTGAGTTCGGACATCGTTTGACCGTATTCTGTATGCGCAAGTTGTGGCGCTAATCGCAATGTCAGATGGGGCGAGACGGTGCTAATCACTTTGTCGAATAGCTCTCGTCGTCCATTGACCGACAATACGAGATGTTCATCTTGTTGCTCAATCTTTTCGACAGGGGTGTTGAGGTGAATAGCAACGCCTTGTTGCTCAACCGCCGCGCCGAGTGCATCCAAAAATGCTTGAAAGCCGCCTTTGTATGTGCCAAGACGCAGACTGCGCTTATAAACCCGCGCCCAAAACCACGCCATATTGACCGATTGATACGCTTCGCCGAATTTGCCGATGAGCAACGGTGCCCATAATTTGCGATAGGCTTCCTCGCCCATGTAGCGTCGTAACCAATCGTGGGCGGTGTGTTTTTCCAGCGCTTGCCAATTGCTCGTGAATTTGATGTATACACCGGCCAATGCTAAGCGCAGTTTCGCCAGTGGCGAAAGGGGCAGCAACAATGCGGAGAGCGAAATCTCTGAGCGATAAATCTTGCCATCAATCCAATAACTCGTCTTTGGACGTGGGAAGAGCACCTTGTCGCTCTGGCCAATTTCTTCGATGAGGCCGAGCACATCGCTGTCGGTTTCGAACCAGTGGTGATAAAATTTTTCCAGCGCCCAATCCCAATGCGCATCGCGGAAACCGGCAGCAAGACCGCCGAGTGTGGGTTGCGCTTCGTAAATGACGACTTCATGACCGGCGCGGGCTAAATCCCACGCGGCTGATAACCCGGCGACACCCGCGCCGATGATGCCCGTTCTTGTTTTTCCCGGCATTGATTATGATGAACCCATTGTTTTGGCAGAGTCCGAAATTAATTTGAAAAACGCAACTAACTATTCACCTATCCGCGACAGAAACGGTGGACAGTCCGCCTGACGGACGACCCGTAGGGACACGCTATTGCGCGTCCGCTGCGCTGCGCCCCGACGACAACCGCACGATATGCCGCATCCGTCCGCCGTTGTCATACCACCGCATGGTCGGGGCACGGTATGCCGCGCCCGCCGTTATCATGTTGCCGCATGGTCGGGGCGACGCATACGGCGCCCCGACGAAAACCGCATGATATGCCGCGTCCGCCGTTGTCATATCGCCGCGTGGTAGGGGCGACGCATACGGCGCCCCGACGACAACCGCACGATATGCCGCACCCGTCCGCCGTTGTCATACCGCCGCATGGTCGGGGCACGGTATGCCGCGCCCGCCGTTATCATGTTGCCGTATGGTAGGGGCGACGCATACGGCGCCCCGACG
>RFIA01000174.1 GCA_003695675.1 Chloroflexota bacterium | reverse complement strand
GGCATTGAGCGATGAGATCAAAAAATATGGTGGCAAACCTGTGATGTGGAAGTCTGGTCATAGTCTGATGAAACAGAAGATGACCGAACTCGGTTCGCCGCTTGGTGGTGAGGTGAGCGGTCATCTCTTCATCGGTGAGGATTATTTTGGCTTCGACGACGGGCCACTCGTGGCGCTCAAGGCGTTGGAAATTTTCGCCGCGTCGGATAAAACCGTCGCTGAGTTGTTCGATGAGATTCCGAAGTTGGTCGCCACACCCGAAATCGTGATGCCCGCGCCCGATGATGTGAAATTCAAGATCATCGCCGACATGAAAGCCGAGCTTGAACGTGCGTATGAAGTCGTCGATGTTGACGGCGCACGGGCGCTCTTTGAACACGGTTGGGGCCTCGTCCGAGCAAGCAATACCCAACCGGCGATTACGATGCGCTTTGAAGCCTACGACAACGCGCAGCTCGTCGAGTATATGCAGCGTTTCAAAGCATTGCTCGACAAACATCCGCAAGTTGACCCGCAAAAATTAGTCGAGCAAATCGAGGCGTTTAGTTGATGCGACATGGTTGATTACCAATCGATTTACATGAACCGTGCTGCGGATTATGAGCGTCTGATCGCCCGCGAAGATTATCAAGGCAACATCCTGCGGGCATTGCAAGCGATTCGTCCGTTTGAAGGCCTTGATGTGGTTGAACTCGGTGCGGGGACAGGACGTCTGACGTGTATGCTCGCACCACTCGTCAACAGCATTCGTGCTTACGACATTGCGCAGCCGATGCTCGCCATTGCTGAGCAGAAATTGCGGGCGATGAAGCGCGACAATTGGCAGCTCGTTGTCGGCGACAATCTTGCGTTACCGGCTGACGACGACAGCGCCGATGTCGCCGTCGCCGGGTGGAGTTTTGGGCATTCGACCGCGTGGAATGAGTCCGGTTGGCGTGATGATATTCGCACGGCAGTTGGGCATATCAAGCGCGTCTTGCGTTCTGATGGCGTCGCTATCATCCTAGAGACGATGGGCACAGGGACAGAATCGCCCGCGCCCCCGTCGGAAAATCTTGCCGCCTATTACAAATTGCTCGAAGACGAACTCGGCTTCGCTTACAAATGGATTCGGACGGATTATCAATTCGAGTCATTGCGCGAGGCCGAAGAATTGACGCGCTTTTTCTTTGGCGATGAATTGGCGGATCAAGTCGTCGCTAACGAGTGGATTATTCTCCCTGAGTGTACGGGTATTTGGTGGTTCACATCAGCGTCGTAAACACAATTCTCATCATGCAGACATCAACGCTTCGTAAAGCGCCATCAATTGCGCAACCGTATCTTGAATCGTGAAGCGGTTGATGACGACATCGCGTGCTGATTGTCGCAGGGCTTGATACTGTTGGTGTTCGTGTAGCAATCTACCAATTGCTTGCGCCATCGCCACATCATCACCGACTGGCACCGTGACGCCGAGTTCAGACACATCTGGCAACAAGCCGACATGTGTGCCGACAGTCGGCACACCACACGCTGCGGCCTCAAGCGTGACCATGCCTTGACCTTCGTGGCGCGACGGTAAAATATTCAGCACCGCCCGTTGATAATAATGTGGCATGTCATCGTGTGGGACATTGCCGAGAAAATGGACTCGCCCGTCGATGGCGAGTTGTTTTGTGAGCGCTTCGAGCATCGGGCGGTCAACACCATCGCCGATGATGTCAAGGGTGACATCAGCCGGGAGTTGTGCGATTGCGCGTAACATTGTCGCTTGATCTTTGACACCGTGCAGCGCAGCGACATGAATCAAACGATTGGGTATCGGTGCTTCGTCGCTTGACGTGAAAAGTTGTGCGTCGATGCCGAGTGGAATTGTGTGAATCGGTGTGTCGGTTAGTGTCGGATGCAATTCGAGGATTAGTTGGCGTGTATATTCGCAAGCGACGATGATGATATTGGCATCATGTAATGCGCGGCGTACCGTCCATCGGCTCAAGCGTCCGAGTTGCAAGCCGTAACCGATGTCAGCAAAGCCGACCGCCTCACCACCGGCGACCGACACAACCGAGGGAATGCCCATTCTGCGCCCGGCCCACGATGCAATCAAGCCGCTTTCGTCCGCCCACATCGCGTGCAACGCATCAAATGGTTTTTCGCGGTGAAGTTGTTGTATCAACCGTAACGCATCCCACCACAATTTGAGCCGTTTGTGCGCACGCATTTGACTGCCACCGAGTGCATGAATAGCCGCGCCGAAGAGATGATATGTGCTGCGATAGAAAGGATACCGCAACGTAATCACGCGCACATCGACGTGCGGTGTCATCGCTTGCACGAGATTGTCGTAGACGGGAATTGACCGGTCGTGTTTATCGGCGCTGAAGCCGGGCAGAATGATACCAATGTTCATCCGGCAACCCGGAAAAGAGTGTATGCGCCATAGCGCCCGATTTCAGTGAGACCGCGATTGTCGCGCAGCCAATGATAGGCGATTTGCGGTTCGCGCCCTGCCCATTGCGATTCGATATTGGCGACATCGATGAGCAGATAGTCGTCATCATTGGCAATCCAATTGTCGGTGAGTGTTTGTGGGGTTTCGTAATACATCTCGTGAACATTGAGCGGCGTATATTCTTGCAATGTGAGTGTGAGACCAAAGGTGTATACATCCGCACCCGGTGGAATCATATCGCGTGCCCACGCTGCGATGCGTTTATCCTGTTGGTGGGTTGCGATAAACGTGCGGACGACATCGCGCCCGCGTATGAACATCATCCCTGTGCCGACGGCGAAGGTCATCGCGAGTGTCGCAGTGACCGCATAGCGGGATATAGATTTCGTGTTGGCGCCTTGTTGCGACCACCGATGAAGTGTGTCAAAGCCGATTGCAACGAGTATCACGACTGCGGGAAAGACAATCAGTGGAAAGCGAATATTTTGGATGATGATGCCGACGAGAAATACATAAGGGAGTGACGCCCATCCGCCGAGCCATACCAATGTGGCATATCGTTTGCTGCGCAGCAGCGTCAGCAACCCAATGATGATGAATGGTGTGAATAATGGTGCGAGATAATGCGTATCATAAAACGGTTTGGCATAGAAAAGCGCGTTGGGTAAGTTATACACAAAGTGTCCATCGGGATTGATGAACTCGCGCCGAAATGCGAGCATAGGCGACCAATTGAGGACATAGGTGTTGTCCAATGATGGGAAGGGATTCGTCCGGCTGAAGATCATTTGTGGGATGAACAACCCGATGACGGTAATGCCGGTCAGCATTGTCTCACGCCATCGAATACGTCGCTCCCACATGAATAAAACAACGACTGCCCACGGCAGTGCGAGTATCAAATAAATCCACCGGCTGAGTCCGGCGAGTGTCAATGTTGCGGCGCTGATGAGCAGCCAATGTTGCTTGTCGTTGTTGCGATAATGCCCCAATGTGACGGCGCTTATCACGGCCCATGCAAGGGCGGGGACATCTGTCATGATGACGGCGCTCGATTGCAATGCCTGTGCGCTGACAGTCATTAACGTCGCGGCGATGATTGCGCTAGGGCGCGATACACGAAATTGTCGTGCGAGGATATAGACGAGTGGTGTCAGCAATGCGCCGGATATGAGACTGACGGCTTGTGCAACGGCGGCTTGCGTACCGAATATCGCGAGGTTGACGGCTAGCAAAGACGGATAGCCAAGCGGCCAGAAAAATGCGCCGGGTGATTGCCCAGTTGAAACGAATGCCTGCAAATTCTGAGCGAAGTTGTAATAGGCGTAAGCATCTTGCCCATAAAGACCGTCAAAGCCGGTTGGCAACACAAGCCATAATCGCAGCGCGAGACTCGCTGCGAATAGAACGGCAAGCAAGAATACGTCGAGTCGTCTAACGCTGTTCATGCTGCATTGGCCACAATATCGGTAAACGTACTTCTCGGAACAATAAGATCATGGCTATCGATTCTGTCAAGACGATTGCGATGGCTGCACCGGCTGCGCCGTGCGACGGTATCAGCCACAAACTTAAGAATACCTGTAAACCCACGGCAATGAGATTAACCACATTCACATAATGCTCACGTTGCAACGCATACCAGTATAACGTCCGGCTACCACGCAGCAAAGCGGGCAACAACGACCATATCAGAATTTGCAGAATAAGAATGGTGTCGTTGAATTCATCGCCGAATATTGACGGGATAGCAACCGGCGCGAGCAGTCCTGTGATAATGCCTGCGGCGATGCTGTAACCGCTTAATCCGAAGGCGGCGCGTTTGAAGAGTCGCTGCATCTTTGTCGGGTTGGCGACAATCGTCGCCAAAGCCGGGAACAGGGCGCCGAAGAAGGCGTTGGGCAACATGCGTGCGGCGTCAACAAAACGACTCGCGGCAGCGAATAGACCCGCTTCGCTTGTTCCTGCGAATTGCTCGACCAAAATGATGCCGATGCGGATTTGCAGTGCGCCGATGAATGCGGCGATGGCAAACGGCCATGCGCGTTTGAGGAGGATGATGATGTCGAGTGCGCCGCCTTGACCCCACCCCAACCCCTCCCCGTACACGGGGAGGGGCTTTGTTCGCGCCCGTTGCGCTGTTGTGCGATTGCTTGCAAACCATTTGCGGTACATCATCCACGCGACCAACAACTGCGCCATTGAGGTCGTCGTGTTGACAATCAGCGCGGCTTTGACGTCGCCGCCTTTTGCGAAGACAATGATAACAAGGGCTGTTTGTATCACGAGCATCCCGATGTTGAGCAGGGGGATCGGCCACATGACTTGATGGGCGCGGAAGAGCGCCGTGAACATCCCGAACATCGGCAAGATAATCACAATCGGCGCGGAGATGCGCAGGCCTTCGATTGTCGCCGGGTTATCGCTCATCAATGGTGCGAGGAGGACGATGAGTGATGCAGCGCTGCCGCCGATGACGAGACGGGCGATTGTCGTCGCGTGCAGATACGCCGGGCCGTTGGCAATGTCCTGTGCCACATCGCGGGTGATGAGTGTGCCAAGACCGAACTCGACCATCAGGCTCAATGGGAATATCCACGCGAGCACCGTCGCGTAGACACCGAGTCCTTCCTCGCCGAGTACACGCCCGATGATGACCGTCAACACAAAAGAAAAGATTGCGCTGCCTGCGCTGCTGATGAGCAATATGATTGTATTTTGTGAAAGGCGAGCATTGAGCGTCATACCATGCGCTCGAATTCAATCCAATAATGGTCGGCGAAGGGGGCGAGAAAGCCGAGATGCGCAAAGCGTTCTTCAAGCCAAGTCAACATACGCAACAAGCGCGGACGTTTCTCGATGACGCCATAGACATCGCTCGGCGGCAAAAAGAGTCCAAGTCCGGCGATGTATGTGCGTTTGAAGTGAGGGGCGAAGTCGCGGGTCAAACGGCGGATGGTAGGGTAGTGAATTGCAAGCGGCGTGCTGTCGCCGGGTTGAAATGAGGCTCTTTTTCGCAGACGACGAGTCGCTGTTTTGAAGTCACCGTGCAGCGAATGCCAGCCGACTTCCCATAAGCAGTATGGACTCATCACGCCAAAAGCGATAACACCGCCCGGCTTGATACGTTCGGCCAACCACGCCGCGAGGGGGCGCCAATCATCGAGCACGTTCAACGGGCCGAAATTTGCGAATGCGCCGTCAAATGTGTTTTTTGATTTCTCCCCCTCTCCGTTTACGGGGAGGGGGGTGGGGGGTGGGGTTAAGTTATGCAAATCGAAGCGCACCACACGCACTCGTGGATGCGCTCGTGTTTTGTCGCGGACAAGCGCCAACATCGCTTCGCTAGCATCTGTCGCCGTGACACGTACCCCACGCTCGGCGAGATAGAGCGCATCCTCACCGGTGCCGCAGCCGAGTTCTAGCACACTGTCACCCGGTTTGAAATATTGATCGATCCTGCTGTGGACTCGCCTTCGCAGATAGCGCCCGATAAGCGTATCTGTGAAGTCCACATCATAAGTGGATGCCAGTGTATCGAATGTTTGTGTGGTCGTCATAAATGTGTAAATCGTAAGATGATGTTAGGCGTTTGCTGCGGGTTG
>RFIA01000173.1 GCA_003695675.1 Chloroflexota bacterium | reverse complement strand
GGGGGTGATACTCGCGAGTATCGGGCAATCGAGGCGTTGAATTGGCTGGGGAGAATTCGTTTATGAAATCGGTTGCCGCATCGAGAACGCAATCCGGTTTCCTCGCGAGTGTCATCTATTGGCGCGGTTATATTGCGTTGGCAATTGCGATTACTGTCGGGTCAATGGCTGCCGTCTTCATCCGTAACGCACAGGCCGAAGATGTGCCGTCGTTGATGATTGTCGCCTTTCGTTTGATTGTGGCTTCGGTCTTGCTCACGCCGCTTGCGTGGGGGCAATATCGTCACGCCCTTGTTACGCTGAGTCGTAAACAAATCTTTTATGCTGCGCTTGCGGGGGTGTGGTTGGCACTGCATTTTATCTCGATGACGATGGCGTTTGAAAATGCCAGCGTGCTCGTCACCAATGTATTGAGCTTATCGAGTCCGTTGTGGGTTGCCTTGATTGAAGTCAGCATACTCGGCGCAATTTTCGGGCGTAAGGTGTGGTACGGGATTAGTGTGGCGATTCTCGGCGGTGTCGTCATCGCATTGGCTGGCGCACAGTCGGTTGAATTCGGTGCCAATCCATTGACGGGCATCGGTTTGGCGATTTTTGCCGCCATCACCCATTCGTTTTATCTCATCATTGGGCGCAAGTTTCGGGCGGGCATCTTGCTGATTCCGTATATCTGGATTCTCTTCACCGCCGGCGCCATCAGCATGTTGACCGCTATTGTCGTGACGAAAACACCGATGGTGGGTTATTCAGCGAATGGCTTTTTGTGGATGATTTTGCTCACGTTGTCCGCACAACTCATGACACATCCGTTACTGAATTATGCGCTCAAATACATTCCAGCGACGGTTGTGTCTGTCGCCGGGCAAAGTGTGATCGTTCTCAGTTCTATTTTTGCCTTCTTTGCGCTTGGTGAAGTGCCCAATGCGTTACAAATTCCCGGCAGTCTGTTGATTATGATTGGCGTCGTTTTGGTGACGAAAGGGCAGGCGTCCTCACGCTTCGCAGTCAGCACCACGCCGAATTTTGACCGAAGCAAAGGCTAAGTGATGATCGGAAGCAGAATCCTGCAAGACATTCGCGCCGCATAGTTCGAGACTATTGAGCCACAAGTAATCGACACGGGCGCGAATCCCCGTCCGCCGTAATGTAGTGAAGTCTTCAAATGTATCTGTATCGTGTGGATCGATCAAACCGATTTCTCGGACACGTTCGAGAAGCGGCGAGTCCGGAACATTGTTGAATGTGCCACCGAGAATTGTGCGCCCCAATTGACCCGGCTGGCCCTCCGGTGTGAGATGGTCTTCGGCAATCAGCAATAACAATTCTTCAAGCTGTTGTTGTTGATCTTGCTCTTGTTCTTCGATAGGACGATTGTCGCCGCGATCTTGTAATAAACCAAGCCAAGTATTGTAGATCGTGATAATGCCATCATCCGGGCGGATTTGTACGTGTTGCAAGCCGGTTTGATTCCCCTCACTCGTGAGTAAGTCGCCTTCATCGAAGACAATCGGCACTTTTGAGAGCACCGCAAGCCCCTGTAAGCCTTCGTTGGTCGGATAAAAACGCACATCCATGCCCAATTGCCGCGCTAACCATAACGGTTGATCGACACCAAAACTTGTCAGCCGCCCGGCTTCAATCTCTTGTAACAAGACAACACTCGCCCCACTGACTTGAATGTCAAAAGCGATTTGTTCGAGGTCATAATTGAAAAACTCGTCATAAGCGGCATGAATGTTGTAAGTTGCGACGCGCATTCGCTCAATATTTGTTTCGCTTTCAACCAATGGTGGGCGTGCAGCGAAGGCCGCGCCGATGGCCGCACCAACAATTGTCAAGAGTGAGAATAATGTCGCCCATCCCGAACCCCCTTGCCATGGGACTCGGCGATGCCAATACAACATCGGAATCCCCGCTAGAAAGAGGGCGAATAAAATAATCGGCAATCCTAACCCGCGAAATCCACGCAGCAGTGGCGGAATAATTGGGTTGAGGAAGTCAAGTTCGGGGCGCAGATTGCGCACGAACGCATATTCATACGTGAAGAAATCCCCGGCGATGAGGAGCGCGAAGACGCCGACACTGATAATCAACCATAAGCCAGCGAAGGTGCGTTCTTGCTCGCCGCGTGGTCGTGCCAACCACCACCACATCATACTCACCATGAATTGTGAGATAACGAGGGCAATGGCGCCGAGTTGTATCTCACCGATATTGATGGCATCATTTGATAACAGCACCGTTTGTATTCGTGTGCCGAAGACAATCATCAAGGCGATGATGAGCAACCATGCCCAACCTCGCACACCACTGTCGAATAACAGAATGAAGTTGCGGGCACGAACACGAATCTGTGGCAGCAAGGGCAGCAAAGTCGCGAGAAGGGTGAACGGAACAAAGGTCGTGTAGTCAGCATCAGCACGACCAGCTATCGCATTGGGCAAGGCTAATAGCGAAAGTTCAATAAATAACAATCCGGCCAGTGCGATTCCGCTCCAAAATGGAAGCAAACCATGATCGGCAGACACAGCGCGTGTGTCGGTCGCCGCTTGTAATCTGCGCCGTTCCCAGATAAATACGAGTATGCTTAATGCAATTGCAATGAGGGATAAGACGATTTGTGTTGGTTGATAATCGCTGTCGAATGACGGGTCAACAGTATTGCCGACTGCACGGAGAAGTTGATCTATTCCAAGACCGAGTATGAAAAAATAGGGTAGACTTTGCAATCGAAAACGGACGACTTGGGCAATGACAACTAGTCCACCGGCTACAGCGAGTGAAGCCGCCATCGTCGGTGTGAATGATGTGCTATCCGCCTGTGATAACATCAAGAAGCGCCCGACAGCGAGAATAATTGTGCCGATTGTCAACCACCACTTGAAGCGCCCTAAAATCAATGTCAATAAAGGCAAGGCAACAACGATGAAAATCAAATACGTGACTTCAGTGCTGACGATTGATGGCTCAGCAAGGTTAGGAATATCTGTCGGAATTTGACTCGACGGCAGCGAATTCACGATAGAGGCGCCCGCCGTCCGGCTGTAAATCATCCCAATGAGGAATCGCAGCGATTGCACAAAAAAAGCGCCGGTCAGCGCGGCTTCGACAATATAAATGTGATGGGGTTGTAATCGTCTACGCATAAAGGTTACTCTTCTCGCAAGGCGCTATCACAAAGTTTACACTAACGCTATAATTGCGCAAATTGTCAATTGGGTGGAAAGGGCGAATCTAGTGATGAAACAAGTGGATACGATTATACAAGGCGACGCAGTGATTACGATGAACAAGCAATTCGATGTGATTGTTGATGGCGCTGTCGCTGTGAAGGATGCGGACATCATTGCCGTTGGGACACGTGATGAAATTTTGGCACACTATGAGGCCGACAACATCGTTGATTGTGCCGGACAGTATATCTTACCCGGTCTTGTCAACACACACACCCACGTCCCGATGACATTACTACGCGGCTTAGCCGATGATTTGCGCCTCGATGTGTGGTTGATGGGTTACATCATGCCGACGGAGCGCGAATTCGTCACACCAGAATTTTGTCGCTTGGGGACGAAAATTGCTTGTGCCGAAATGATCCGTAGTGGAATCACGAGTTTTGCCGATATGTATTACTATGAGGCCGATGTCGCCGCAGCGACCGCCGAAGTCGGGATGCGCGGCGTGCTTGGAGAAACCATCCTTAAATTTCCCGCGCCGGATGCCGAGAGTTACGATCAGAGTCTGGCTTATACACGTCGATTTATCGAAGAATGGCGGGGCCATTCGTTGATTACGCCTGCGATTGCGCCGCACGCGCCCTATACGGTCACGGATGAAATGCTTGAGCAATGTGCCCGTCTTGCAGCCGAATTTGATGTGCCATTGCTGATTCATATTTCGGAGACGGCCCTTGAAGTTGAAGACAATATCCGCATTTATGGCAATCGTGTTATCCCACGTATGCAGAATGCGCGTTTATTCGATGCTAGAGTGCTCGCGGCGCATTGTGTCCACATCGACCGCAGCGAGATGCGCATGATACGGCATCATGGCGCGACGGTCGCACATTGCCCATCAAGTAATCTGAAGGTCGCGGCGGGTATTGCGCCCATTGCCGAAATGCTTGAAGAGAAACTCATCGTTGGAATTGGCACAGATGGTACATCAAGCAATAATGCTCTCGATATGTTTGAGGAAGTGCGCCTTGCCGCTATCCTCGCTAAGACCAAAGCCAATGACCCGACGGCTGTTCCGGCCAAACAAGCGTTATTGATGGCGACACGGCAAGGTGCCGAAGCCATGTATCTCGGTGATGTGACCGGCAGCCTCGAAGTTGGCAAGCGGGCGGACATCATCGTCATGGATGCGCATCCGGTACATAATATGCCGCAATTTGAGCGCGACCCAGATGGTATTTATGCGCGGATTGTGTATGCAGCCAAGAGCACCGATGTTGTCCATGTGATGTGCAATGGTCAATGGTTGATGCTCAATCGCGAGTTGTTGACACTCAATGAAACCGAATTGTTGGCACAGGCAGCAGATTATGCCCGGCAAATTGATTCGTTTCTCATTGAACGGGAAGGCGATATTCTCAGCAAATTACTCGCTATTGGGGGTATTGAACAAGGCGAGAGTTATGAGGTGCAGGCCAAAGCCGTCTTGCGTGACGAGGCTGCGATTGACCGCTTACTCAATCATCCTGATGTTGAAATCGTCAAGCATATTCATTATCAACAGTATGACACGTATTTCTTGTTTGATGAGGCGCGTCTACGCTATCGTGAGGACGAAAGTATCGATGCCGGACTTGAGGTGCCACAGGTGCGCAGCCGCCTGACGTTGACGACACCAGCCAAAGAACATGTTTTCCACTCGGCAGTTGTCTTGTCCCATTCGCGTTTTATTGCCGATGCCGACCGTTCGCTGCGTTTTTATCGCGAATACTTTCAGCCGAAAGCTGAGCGTAATTTAGAGAAGGATCGTTTGCGCTGGCATATTCGCTATAAAGGCGTGCTCATGTATGTCAACTATGACCGGGTGATTGATCCTGAATTGCCGGAGCCTTTCATCGAAATCAAGAGCCGTACATGGTCGGAGGCGGACAGCGAGAAGAAAGCCGACCTGATTCAAGAATTGCTTGATTATTTGGCCATCCCCGCCGATGACATCGTGCCTGCCGATTATCTTGAAATGGAGGGGCTAGCCAAGTAAAACAGCGCTGGATTAATCGATAGTTGCCATCGTTGATGCAAAATTTTTACTCATCAAACTCATAATCGAGTTCGTAATCCCAAGTCACATAGTAGCAATCATCACATAGTTTGTGACGATGTTTCGGCGACAGGGAACGGCCACATTTCGGGCAGCGTCGCGATGTGTCCACTTTGCGTAGCAACGCCTCATCAATCCGATTCGACCAATCGATGCGTGCTTCACGCACAAGTTGTAATTCCGGGCCATACACATGAAATTCTCGACGATGTGCGAGCCACATGTAAATATCCGCGCACGAAATACACGACTCGGTACGGTCAAGCGCCCGGCTTGATTGTATCGTGCGCGGTGGATTCGGTGGCAGTGGCATCGGCTCATCAGCGAGAATTGCACTGGTACACTCGCGCCAATATAGGCGGCTGCTTTTGCGCGTCGGCGCGTTGACGAGTTGCAAGGCAGCGTCGAGACCGAGTCGTTGAATTTCTTCGCTCGTCAGCATTTTGGCTAATTCGATACGTTCGCTTAAATCAGCCGTTTTGATCGTTTCTCGCAGTTTTTGCGGAATTGATTGCAGCTTAGCCCATTGTTGCAATTGTTCAGAGAGATGACCCGGCAGCAGCATCAGGTCATCGACAGTTGGTGCGATACGCGCATGTGTGAGCGTCGGTGCGTCTGCATAAAAAGTTTTCTCGATGAAGCGTAAATTGCGTCGGGTCGTCGCGCCGACAACCCCTTCGCTGCTGAGTCCATATCGCCCGGCACGCCCGCCAATCTGTTGGACTTCGGCGGGTAATAAACGACGAATTTGCTTGCCGTCGAATTTTTCAATCTCATAAAAGCAGACGTTGTCTGCCGGGAGATTGAGTCCCATGCCGACTGCATCTGTAGCAATGCAGATTTGTGTCTCGCCATCGGCGAAGCGGTCCGCCTGTTTACGGCGTACCTCCGGAGGCAAACTGCCATAAACGACCGAAACAGATCGTCCTTTGAGTTCCAACTCGGTTTTGAGATGTAACACCGTCTGCCGCGAAAAGGCGACAACAATCGTGTGGTCGGGTATCTTGTCCAACGGCCAAAATTTGTTGGCGACTCGTATTGGCGTCAGCCGGTCGTGTACAGTTGTATGAACGGGTAAGTCGGCGGCAGCCGCCATGCGTTCGATCAGATTCTGAGCGGTCTTCGGGCCGATGACGTGAATCTCTGGCGATTTTGCTTCCATGAGGGCGCGTGTCCATGCCCATCCGCGATCAGAGTCGGCCAACATTTGAGCTTCATCAATGATGACGAGTTCGCCGCTTTGTTGGGGGTTGAACATCTCAATGGTTGCAGCCGTGATCGTTGCGCCCGGTACGGGTATATGTTCCTCGCCGGTGAGCAGATTACAGAGCACACCGCGCCGATTGAGCCGGTCGAAGATTTCATACGCTAGCAAACGTAGTGGAGCGAGATACCAGCCGGTTTCCGCTTCGATGAGTGCTTCGAGCGCATCATGCGTTTTGCCACTGTTTGGCCCGCCAATGTGCAAGCTGACTTGTTGTTCTTGGCGTTCTTCATGCTGCCAATCAGGGAATAATTCAAGTAATTGTTCTCGTAGTTGGGCTTCGCGCTCACGTCGTTTACGTCGTCGTTCAATTTTTTTGCGGCGGCGCTCTTCTCTTTTTCGGGCATTTCTTTCCTGACGCCCTTTTTTGACTCTTTCGCGAAATTCTTGCCATGTTTCTGGCAAATCCCAACGCCCACGTAATTGATTCCACGATGATTTAGTGGCGCTAAGATGGGCTTCTCTGAGGTCTGCTCGCACGCCGCGTTCATCGGCATCACGCGCCAAAATGAGGTCATTGACCTTGACACGCTGGTATCCGGCAATTTCTTCATAGAGGGCAGGCTCTGCTTTTGCGGCTTCAACTTCTCCGGCGGGAATGCGTTGGACATTATCGGGATCGATAAATGCGTTAAGGAGACCGTGGGTAATCGCTTGTTCAATCGTTCGCGCTTGAAAATTGAGGCGATCCGCCGCTTGACCAATGCGATATGACCGCGCATAAACTTGCTCGCGAAGGCTGATACCATCTTGAGAACGCGGTCTGCGGACATTGCCCGCAGCCTCTAACGCTCGCTGCCACGCCTCGTTATTGTCGTTATAATTGTCATTTGCGTTGTTATTATTCATGGGGGTTATTATATGCTGAACAATAACGCTTGTGAGAGGGTCAGATTAATGCGGTGTGAAATTGCTGTATCTCAATAGCCCTTGATAAGGCGACGAAACAACATCCACACCCTTTCGCGCATGGTTCCAGACGGGGCGATTCGATTGCGTAAAAACGTGAGTCGCAAGATGCGTGCTTGTTCTTGTGCGACAGCCTGTTGAAGTTGCGCGATTCGATTGAGATTGTCAACTATTTGTTGTTGTAGTGCTTTCGTCTGTTGCGTCACCGTATCTCGCTCATGAGCTAATAACGCTTTCTCATTCATGAGTACGTGCAGTGTTGCTGTCAATTGTGTGTTGTTATGCTCAAGTTGTTGGATTTTTTGATGCGCCTGTTGCATCTGTTGGTTGTGCTGGGTTCGTTGGGGCACTGCTTCAGAAAGATATGCCCATGCCAATTGATCGATGAATTGAATTGTGGCTTGGCGAAATCGCTTTGTCCACCCTACTGGGTCTTGCGAAATGACTTCCCACGCAACCTGCTGTTGTGATTTATTTTCGGGCGTTCGCATTTGTAGAAAATTCGGCCAGTGAAAATTTTCACGAGCAAGCTGCCATCCGATTTTGAGTTGCTTTGGCCCTGCTATTTCGTCTGTTCTCCAATTGGCTCGAAAATGAAGTGCTGATGGGTGTGGTACATAGGCAAAATTTTGTTGATTGCCGCCACGGATGATATTGTCCCACAATTTCCAATCGGCACCTTGTGGTATATCCTCAGGCCAGTAACCATATTTTTCAAAACACGATCTTCGATGTACCACATTTGATGCTGGGATTGTGTTGCCAGCATTCAGGAAAAAGTTGAGATGTTCTGGGTTTTGCAGATTGGTCATAAACGGCATCATTGTGCCATCAGGATTAACCCACATTGGGCGGCTGTATGCCCATTCTATCTCGGCGCTTTCAAATGCGGACAGCATGATTTCGAGATGGTCTGGCAACAAAATGTCGTCGTGCCCGACAAAGGCAACAAATTCGCCTTTTGCTTGCCTCAAGGCGATGTTGCGATTGGCATAACCGAAATATGGCGCTTTGGGAAGATCAAACCAGCGAATGCGTTCGTCATCAAATTGATTGACGATTTCTGTTGTGTTGTCCGTGCAACCATCACCCACAATTAGCAATTCAAAATTTTGCTCTGTTTGCCACAGGACAGATTTAATGGCGAACGGTAACACATCGGCTCGGTTGTGAGTCGGGAGCAAAATGCTCACACGGGTCACAGCCATGATTTACCAACCGCGAACATTTTCAAATTTGTAAGGGATTAAATCGGTGTCCAGTGGAAGACGATATTTGTCGGGATCGGCGTGGTTATAGGGTTGTGTTGGGAAGTTCACGACCCACACGTCTTTGCTGCCGATATTGTGATTTGCGTGCCAGATATAAGTTGGGATATTCATCAAACGACGATTATATTCGGAGAGCACAACCTTAGAGACCAACCCATGTGTAGGCGAATCAGGTCGCACATCATACAACACGACTTCCACCTCGCCTTGTAATATAAAATAACGATCTTCGTGTTTTTTGTGCATTCCCCAACCCTTCACCATACCGGGCCGAATTGTGAACACATAGGAGAATACAAGTGGGTCTTTGTGCCAGCCCCACCGTTCGTCGAACATCTCGACGACATAGCCTCGATCATCAACATGAGTCGGGACTTCATAAAATGTAACGCCGTCGGGCAACCGGGCAAGCGATTCGCCGCTAGAAGTTACTGTTGCAGAATCTCTTATGCTGTGTTCCGAAATTGAGTGATGATTTTGTGTCATTGCTTTTCTTGCTCGCTCTCAAAGTTGTTGGCACGTACTTAGTCTGTTGGATTGTCGAGGCGAAAACCATGACCACGCACGGTGACGATATATTGCCAGTCGGGGTCAACTTCGGCGATGCGGTCTCGCAGCCGGCGCACAAGCGCGTCAATCGCTTGTTCGCTGACGCCTTCTGAGTCAACTTCCGGCCACACACTTTCGACCACTGTGTCGCGAGTGCAAATACCACCGCCATGCAAATACAGCAATTCTAGCAGCCGATATTGTGGCAGGCTCAATGGCGGGTCGAGTTCAACACCGCCAATGAACACTCGGCGCGTCGTTTGGTCAATTTGCAGGCGACCATTGAGCGCATCGCCGGGTTTTGATGTGAGTGGTGTCGTCGAGCCTTTACCGATGAACTGAATACGTGTCGCAAGAGCGACTTGAATTTCATCGTTGTCCTGCAATTCGCGCACACCCTTGAGTTGTTGACCATTGACCCATGTGCCATTTTTGCTATTTAAATCTTCGATATAATATTGCTCGCCATCGCGGAAGATGCGGATATGTTTACGAGACACCTGTCGGTCGGCCAGCACAATATCGCAATCGTCGACGCGACCGAGCACAATCTCATCGCGTGTCACCGGCCAATGTTGAGCAGGTTCGGTGTCATCCTGAATAATCAGAATAGGACTTTCATTTTCGGACATGTGCCTGCTTCCTCATCATTTTATTCAAGAAATACAAGCGGTATTGTTCCTCATCATTATAACCATCTTATTCGATTTTTTACCCTTTAGCCAGCCGATGCCGTTTGCACTGGAATCGTGACCGGTGCCGACTGCACAACACCTGCCCATAAACCTTGGTCGGGATAAATCGGGGTGCCGGTGGCGTCGTTGGCTGGTTGTAATACGATGCCGCCAGTGACATTATTGCGATAATAAGCTCGGACTTGAGCCGTCCCGCTTCGGATCACATTATCGAATTGTGTTGATGGAAATTGTATTTTGTGGACGCAGCGCTGTCGTGGGCCGAGCAACCGGATGAGATTTTCTGGGACGCCCGCCCCCAATGGCGCACGGGTCGTCACACCGGTATTCAGCGAAGATGGTGGTTCTACGATGATCCCAATCCCGCTTGTTGTTTCGTCATCGCCGACCAAAACTTCATTGGGATTGTATATGAAGCCAACTGTGCCGAGCGATTTATTGATAATCACGATGCTAATTTCTAGAATGCCGTTAGGATCGAGGGGGACAGCGCTTGTGCGGACATCGACTTCAATCGGTTGTTGTGCATTGCGCCCAATGAGTGATTGATGATTGGCGAGGTCAGAAGCTGTACGTAATCGCGTACACGGCACCCCTTCGTCGATACCGGGTAATGTCCGCGACAAAAATCGTGGGAATGTATTTGGCCCGGCGAAAACGGCGAGCAATATCAACAAGAATATGCCGACAAATAAGTTGACATTTCCAACGCGGTTGAATGTACGCATAAATCAATATTACCCGATCACAGAAGTTATGATGTCGTCAAGCAGTGTATCAGTTTCTCGTGTTGCTTGATTGTGCCAAATGATACCCGTGTCATGCTTTCTGAACCATGTTTCCTGCCTGCGGATAAAGTCGTGGGTGGCATGTTTTGTAAGCATGATGGCTTCTCCTAATGTAATCTCGTTTTGGAGATAGGATACAATCTGACGGTAACCAAGACCGCTCATTGACGGCAATGTTGGGGAATAACCGCGTTGCAACAAGTTTTTAACTTCATCGACAAATCCCGCTTCGATCATAGCGTCCACACGCCTGTCTGCCCGTTGATACAATAATTCACGCTCAAGCGTCAACCCATGATAATGGATTTGATAAGGCGGGGGGTGTTTGCGTTGTAATTCGCTCATTGGTTGGCCACTTTCAATACATACTTCAAGTGCTCGGACAACCCTGCGGATGTTGTTGGGATGAATGCGTTCTGCCGCAAGTGGGTCTTGTTGGGCAAGACGTTGATGCAAGGCTTGCGCACCGTGCTGTTTAGCAAATGCTTCGAGTTCTGTTCGTAGTAGTTCGTTGGGCGCAACCTCTGGGATAGACCAACCCTCAATGACTGCTGTTACATATTGCCCTGTACCCCCAACAAGCAAAGGCATTTTCCCACGTTTGTGAATGTCGTCAATGATTGCATAAGCCATCTCCTGATATTGCGCTAGTGATAAATTCTCATCCGGGTCGATAAAATCAATTAAGTGATGTGTGGCACGCTCTCTTTGTTGCGGAGTCGGTTTCGCCGTCCCGATGTCCATATAACGATAGACTTGCCGACTGTCTGCGCCGAGAATTTCTCCATCAATTTCGCGGGCTATCTCGATGGCAATATCTGTTTTGCCAATCGCGGTTGGCCCGATGAGAACGACGAGTGGCGGTTTACCAGCCAAGTGCATCCTCCACATGCTCGACAATCGGTAGTTGTGTTGACGACACAGCAATCGCAATCACATCGATGCGCCATGCCGCCTGTTCATGTTGGTGCGATGCAAGGTAGGTGTAAGCTAGTTTGATGAGACGTTGTTTTTTATGCTGCGTAATATTCGCAAATGCAGCTTCGGTTGATGAGGCTCGACGGGTTTTCACTTCGACAAAAATAATCGATTGATGATCGCGTGCGATAATATCGATTTCACCATGCGGGCAGCGCCAATTCGTCTCGACAATCGTGTAGCCGTTGTTTTGTAGATATTCTGCTGCGAGATGTTCACCATACTCGCCGAGTTTTTTTCGCGCCTGCGCCATTAATTTATGATTGTTGTCATTTTGCATTGTCTCAATTATTGATGTTTTGCGGATAAATGCAAGCAGGCATTGTGATTGCCGCTTGATTTCAATCGAGATATTCTCAACTGTGCTTAACGCCACATTTGTTGTTCATATTGATTGCAATGTGTGTATAATTGGCAGGTTTCACCAATCGAATTTTTGCATACACTTTTATCACCTGTATTTGTTTGTCTGCATACAGGGAATCACCATTGTGGAGGGAATACTACAGAATGGACTTTATCGCTGAAAATGCCAACTGGCTATCGTTGATAGCGAGTGTTATTGGGCTGGTGTTTGCCGGAACCCTAGTCCGTTGGATTTTGGCACAAGATGCCGGTAATGAAAAAATGGTCAAGATTTCTGAGGCGATTCAGGAAGGTGCTCAGGCTTTTTTGAAACGCGAGTATCGTTATGTGGCGATGGTTGTCGTCGTTGTCGTCATCGCTTTGCTGGCTTTGAGCGCAGTATCTGACGATAGCAGCCCGTGGACAGCGTTAGCGTTTGTGTCAGGGGCGGTTGCGTCGGCTTCTGCCGGTTATGTTGGTATGAGTATCGCTGTGCGTGCCAATGTACGCACGACTCAAGCCTCGTCGGAGAGTCTCAATCGAGGGTTGCGCGTTGCTTTCGCAAGCGGCAGTGTGATGGGGACAATGGTGGTAGCATTGGCATTGCTGGGTATCAGCATTTTGTTTTTTGTCCTCAATGAAGTCATTGACGATGCTGAGACTGCGGCCAATGCACTGGCTGGCTTTGGTTTCGGCGCGACATCAATTGCGATTTTTGCGCGTGTTGGTGGTGGTATCTTCACGAAAGCGGCAGATGTTGGCGCAGACCTCGTGGGCAAAACTGAAGCTGGTATCCCCGAAGACGACCCGCGTAACCCGGCTGTGATTGCTGACAACGTTGGTGATAATGTCGGCGATGTCGCTGGGATGGGGTCTGATCTTTTTGAAAGTTATGCCAGTTCAATTATCGCTGCGATTACGATTGCGACATTGGGAGAAGGCATTGCCCCGGATAAGTTGACTGAAGGGCAAGCCTTTCCGTTGCTCATTGCCGGAATTGGTTTATTGATTGCGATTGGCAGTTCTTATCTTGTGCGCACGAAAGAGGATGCGACTCAGGCGAGTCTGCTAGGAAGCCTGCGTCGTGGTGTTTACACGGCAAGCGGCCTCGTTGCCATTGCAGTCATCGTCATCAGTCTGATACTTGACCTCGGCAGTGGGGTGATTATCGCCACGATAAGCGGTCTCATCGGTGGTGTATTGATTGGTTTTAGTACCGAATACTTCACATCGGATAATTATAAACCAACAAAGAATCTGTCGGAAAGCTCTGAAGGCGGTGCAGGTATCATTCTAATTCGTGGCCTCGCTGTTGGTATGGAAAGCACATTGCCGCCGGTATTGATTGTCATGACTGTGACACTCATCGCTGTCAAAGCAACAGGGCTTTACGGCGTGGCAGTTGCCGCTGTGGGAATGCTCTCGACATTGGCGATTACACTGGCGACCGATGCTTATGGCCCGGTTGCCGACAACGCCGGTGGTATCGCAGAAATGGCGGAACTCGAAGGCTCTGTCCGCGACCGTACCGATGCTTTGGACAGTCTTGGTAATACGACTGCTGCGACAGGCAAAGGTTTTGCGATTGGCAGCGCTGTTATGACGGCGCTTGCGCTTGTGTCGGCATTTGTCACGGCGACAGGAACACAGGACGTGAGTATCCTTGATGCGCGGCTTGTCACGGGACTGATGCTCGGCGCGATGCTGCCCTATATCTTCAGTGCGCAGACGATGCTTGCCGTCAGCAAAGCTGCGCAGCAAATTGTTGTCGAAGTCCGACGTCAATTCAAAGAGATTCCCGGTTTGATGGAAGGCACGGCTGACCCCGATTACGAACGTTGTGTCGCCATCAGTACCGACAGTGCTATTCGCGAGATGGTCATACCGGGTGTGCTGGCTGTTGCTGTGCCGGTCGTTGTCGCAATTGTGGCAGTGATTGGCGATGGCAACATCATCGGTGATTTTGTTGGTGCCGAGACTCTTGTCGGCGTATTGCTTGGCTCATTGATTTCGGCCTTCACACTTGCCGTGATGATGGCGAATGCCGGTGGTGCGTGGGACAACGCCAAGAAATATATTGAGCGTGGCAACTTCGGCGGCAAAGGTTCGGATGCACATAAAGCCGCTGTTGTTGGGGACACAGTCGGCGATCCGTTCAAAGATACATCTGGCCCGTCACTAAACATCTTGCTCAAGTTGTTGGCGATTGTCTCGGTTGTGATTGCACCATTGCTGTCGCTTTAATCATCCGCGAAAAACAAAAAACGGGCGGTTTGTTGCGAGGCCGCCCGTTTGATATTCAGCTTTGTGCGAGAATTTTGCGGAATTTGTACCCGTAGACGATGACCCCCTGCGGGCCTTCGGTCATTAATTTGCGCGTGACCATCTCGACACGATCACCAATTTGAATAGGATCTTCCCTATCGAAGTCGGTCAATTGTGCCGTGACCATCACCCCTTCGTCGAGTTTGATAAGGGCGAGACGATAGGGCGCTTGCTCTGCAAAATCTGCTGGATGCTCTTGCACTGTGGTGAAGCTGTAAACTTCGCCCGTTCCAGCGAAAGCGAATTGTTCCTGTTTGATTGCATCCTGTTCTTGACGATCCCTCATACGCTTTGTGTCCTACTGTGGCAATGCAATCGGTTCTTTTTCGACATTTTTCTGTTTCACGGACGAGGTACTTTCCTGATCTTGTTGGTCTTGGCAAGACTTTGGACGGGCTTGCAAATTAACATTGCCGTTCGCATAACGCACACCTTCAAGCCGATACCGTTGTTGCTTCAGACGCCAGTGGCGTGAAATCTGCATTTGATAATTTTCTCCTGTTTGGTGCTGCTCAAATCACAGCAATTTTGCGAAGTTTGCTCCGATAATAGTCTTTTGAAGCTCTCAAAACCTATCATCAGCGCAAAAAAACTCTCAAATTCTCGCAAATTGCAGAATTAATAGCCTCACTTATAGCTTTCTAAATTTGCAGAACATGTGTTACCACCGTGCTGCCTAGCCCACCGAGATTTTGGATTAAGGCGGTTTGCGCATCTGGCACTTGATTTTCACCGGCTTGATTGCGTAGTTGCAAACATGCTTCAACTGCTTGATAGACTCCGGTGGCGCCTGCGGGGTTGCCACGACTCTTCAGGCCGCCAAATGTGCTAATCGGTAGGCTACCGTTCAATCCGATGGTGCTTTCTTGTGCGAACCGCCAACCTTCGCCGCGTTCAGCAAAACCTGCTGCCTCTAATATCAGGGTAGTCAAGATTGTGAAAGCGTCATGTAGCTCAAACAGGTCAATGTCTTTTATCGAGATACCGGCTTGCAACATGGCCTTTTGTGTCGATAGATTGACGGCGTTCAGATATAGTGGGTCTTCGCGGTCGTGCAGTGTTAGTGTATCGGTCGCGACTGCGCTGCCGGTGATGCGCACTGGTTGCGGCACGAGGTCGGCAGCGCGTTCAGCCGATGTCAATATCACGGCAGCTGCACCGTCACCGTCAGGGGCGCTATCGAACAGACTTACCGGGTCGGCGACCATTGGCGCTTTCAAAAACGTGCCTTGCCGCAATGTATTGCGGAACATCGCATTTGCGTTGCGTTTCCCGTTGGCGTGAGCATTGATGCTGAAGCCTTCAAACGCGCTTAAATCGAGATTGTTTTCGTGCATATAACGGCGCATCAACAGGGCAGCTAATGCCGGTAATGTCGCGCCGTGTATCGCCTCATAATCGGCATCAAGGCTGATATTGCGTGCTTGCACACGATGGCTGCCAACCGTGTCTGTCGATTTTTCGACGCCAACGACAAGTGCCGTCTCGACTGCGCCTGAAGCCACCGCAAGATATCCTGTTCGCAGCGCTGCGCCGCCAGACGCATCACCTGCTTCAATCGTGTACGCTTCAATACCAGTGAGTCCGGCGTAATCGGCGACAAGTGTGCCAAGTTGCGATTGACTGCTGAAGGTGCTGCCATAAGCATTACCGACGTAAAGTGCATCCACCTGTTTGCGTTGCACCTCGTTGAGTGCGGCGTGTATGGCGTCTGCGGCCAACATGCGCAGGCTGCTTTCCCAATGTTCGTTGACCGGTGTTTGCCCAATTGCGATGATCGCGACATCTCTCATCGAATGTTACTCCTTCAATTTGCCACGATAACGGGCGTAAGTTGCGTAATCAATCACTGTTCTTCGGTTGATATAATCGCGCGTCTTGGGCGCACGATTGCGGACGGCTTCAATATGCTCAGTCACACGCAGGTCGAACGCATCCGACCCCGCACCACTCCCATAGCTAATCATCAGAATCCGGTCTCCGGGTTGCGCGATGTCGAGAATAGCCGTCAAGCCGATCATGCAAGAACCGGAATACACATTGCCGATGTCATTTGCTAACAGGCCTGTCTCGATTTGTTCAGGCATGAAGCCGAGTGTCTTTGCGGCGCGTTGCGGAAATTTGACATTGGGTTGGTGAAAAACAGCATACGTATAGTCGGACGCTTGTGTGCCCATCATCTCCATTAGGGCAGTCGCTGCCGATAATGTGTGCCGGAAGTATGCCGGTTCACCGGTGAAGCGGTCACCATGACTCGGATAGGGGACATCTGCACGACGCCAAAAATCGGGCGTGTCGGTCACGAAACTGTAACTACCTTGATAGACAGCACAGGCTTCATCGGCAGGGCCAAGAATGAAAGCCGCGCCGCCTGAAGCCGCCGTATATTCCAGTGCGTCACCGGGTCGTCCTTGTGCTGTGTCCATGCCGATGCTCAATGTATAGGCGCCCATGCCGCTACCAACGATGCCGATGGATGCTTGTATCGCCTCTGTACCCGCCTTGCAAGCGAATTCCCAATCGGCTGCCTGAATATTGGGCGATGTACCAATGCTTTCGGCCACAATGGTGCTCGTCGGTTTGACAGCATACGGATGACTTTCGCTACCAACCCATACGGCACGAATTTTGTGCGCATTGATGTTTGCGCGGGCGAGGGCGTTGCGTGCCGCCTCAATTGACATTGTGGTCACGTCTTCGTCGAGTCCGGCGACAGCTTTCTCTTTGACCGGGCTGCCTCCAAGCCCGTCTGTCCATATTCGTGCGATTTCGCTACCCGGCAAACGATAGCGTGGGACATAAGCGCCGTAGCCGACGATGCCAACCTGTCTGTCCGGTTGTAGCAGAAAGTTTGACGCACGATTACGATTTGTTGTCAATGTCTATGCTCCTTCCAATTCCGTTATCAGTTGTTTTGCGCGTTCCAACCGAATATTATTTTCTTCAATCATCATCTGTGTGATACGCTGAATCATGTCGCCTGTCGCACCGGCTGCAATGGCGAGTTGCCGGGCATGTAGACTCATGTGCCCGCGTTGAATACCCTCAGTCGCCAACGCACGCATCGCCGCGAGATTTTGTGCTAGGCCGACAGCAGCGATGACTTCCGCTAATTCTCGTGCTGACTCGACACCGAGAATTTTGAGTGCAACTTTCGCTGTCGGGTGGACTCGCGTCATGCCGCCGACAATGCCAACAGCAAGCGGTAACTCGATGCTGCCGCGTAAATTGCCGTCATCATCCTGCCACCATTGTGTCAGGCTTGTGTACTGCCCATTGCGTGCGGCGTAAGCATGTGCGCCAGCCTCAATCGCCCGCCAATCGTTGCCGGTTGCGATAATCACCGGGTCGATGCCGTTCATGATGCCTTTGTTGTGAGTTGCTGCGCGATACGAGTCTACTTCAGCGAAGACACCCGCCTCAACAATTGCACGCACGACTGCGGCGCCGTCAAGTGTATTTGTTGCGAGGGCAGCCGCCGGTATCGTGCCCTGAGCAGAGGCTTTGCGCCTGTCGGTGAGATTGCTCAAAATGCGTAGATTGACTCGACCGCCGGTGATGTGTGCGATATGTGGCGCAATACGTTCGACGGCGGTGTTGATTGCATTGGCGCCCATAGCGTCGCGCGTATCGTACAAAAGATGCACGATGAGCATCGATCCCACAGATGTTTGCTCGATAATACGCACGTCAATATCTTGCGCACCGCCTCCGCGTTTGACGATACTGCCGCCAACACGATTTGCTTCGGCGAGCAGCATGTCCCGATTTTGCAAAACTGCATCGCTTGCTACACGCAAGTCGGGCACATCCATGACTTGGATTTGCCCAATCATGACCGGCTCATCGCTGTGTGTTATGAATCCGCCACCCGCGCGAAACAGCTTCGCCGCATTGCTCACCGCAGCGACAACCGATGGCTCTTCAATCACCATGGGAATGAGATAATCGCGGTCATTGATGAGGAAATTCGTCGCGATGCCAAGCGGGAGGGTATAAACCCCAATTACATTTTCGATGAGGTGTGTGGCTTGTGCTACGTCAAGGCCGTTCCTATCGTTAAGTGCAGCTTGTTCATCAGGCGTTAAATCCGCCCATTCAGCGACGATAGCGGCACGTTCTTGCCATGTATGTTTATAGAATCCGGGAAGCCGTGACGTTTTTTGCTTGCTCATACGATAACATTAACAGACGACAACTTGCAAAACCTCTCAGATTGGTGAAATTTGCCACAATCGGGTCAATTTCTTACTTCTCGTTAATGTGTGTCGTCATTGACGCAATTGTAAGAATTGATTATCCTGCTTGAAAATGTAGGTACCGGGGCACAAGGTGAATGCGTGTTGTTATCCGAGCGATTTTTTTGAGCGCAATATTTCTCCTTATGAGTAACGTCCGTGTCGGGGCGCAATCTTCTGACAATGAAACTATTTTATCTGTCGGAGATGGTACGCTGCGGCGTATACGAGTGCCTGTGTTGATGTATCATTATGTCAGCCCGATTCCGGAAAATGCGGATGATATTCGTATTGGGTTGACGATTGAGCCGGATATATTTCGTCAACACATTCAGTATTTGCACGATAACGGTTATACGACAATCTCACTTGAGGATTTGGATGCTGCCTTGAGGATGGGGATGCCACTGCCACCTAAGCCAGTTGTGTTGACCTTTGATGACGGCTATATCGACCATTACATAAATGTGTTCCCGATACTCCAAGAGTTTAATTTTTCCGGTACATTTTTTGTCATTACCGGACGTGCTGATAGTGATGACCCGGCTTATATGCGTTGGGAACATATCGTCGAAATGTCGCGAGCAGGGATGCACATTGAACCGCATACGAAATCGCATCTTGACTTGCGTGAGCGAGACTATGATTTTCTCATATATGAATTGCTTGGCAGTTATGAAAGTGTTGAAGCTCATACCGGTGTCGCGCCGACGGCATTTGCCTATCCGGGCGGACGATATGATGATGCAACACTCAGCGTGCTGGAAACCTTGCCGATTTCTCGCGCGGTGACGACCCAATACGGCGCGTTGCATACAACAGATAATACACTCGAAGTGAGCCGCATTCGCGTCGATCATGGCACAGGGGTGCCCGGATTGGCGTGGTTATTGGAGAATGCTTGAGACTAATTGAGAACGAAAACCCGCCACATTTAAGTGGTGGGTTTTCAAGACGATAAAATTCAAGCTGGGGTCAATCCACCAAAATTTTGGTGTCGAGGAAATAGTCGAACCAAATGACAAAAATGAAACCGATTGGAATAGCGGTCGTCAGGAAATAGACTCTGCCATAATCCGCGATAGTGATGCCTGTAGCCTCTGGTTTCACAAGTGGGAAGCCAATCGTGATGATAAGCCATGTGGCGACAAAACCAAGGGCCATCGAAATAACCCAAACGAAAAGGCGCTTAATAGTACGTGCAGACATAATCAACCTTCTTGCATAAAGTTAGGCGTTTCAACAGTCCACATTTTAACCTGTTTGCGGTACAATTTGCAACTGGTGATTGGAAATTGCGGCGGAGTT
Organism: Chloroflexota bacterium; assembly: GCA_003695675.1. Lineage (GTDB taxonomy): Bacteria > Chloroflexota > Anaerolineae > Aggregatilineales > Phototrophicaceae. The sequence goes on along the minus strand of RFIA01000173.1, from coordinate 19,718 downwards.
TGTTGATCAAATTTCCGTTGCAATTTGTTTTTTTGCGCACGATTTGCTTGTTTTAACCGGCAAATGATGTCATAGTCATAGTACCAAAGGTACTCGTAGAAATTTCCATTCTGGATTGCTTACAGAACAGGGGGCCAATAAATGGCTGATTTATTCGATAAGATTGCCAAAGACCCGGTTATGCGCTTGGTCAACGATGCTAGGCAGACCGGCCTGTATCCTTACTTTCGTGCTTTGAGCGACTCCGAAGGCACAGTTGCTCATTTTGAAGGTAAAGAGGTCGTCATGATTGGCTCGAATAATTATCTTGGATTAACGACGGACCCGCGTGTGCGACGGGCTGCGATTGAGGCGGTCGAAAAATATGGCACCAGTGTGACGGGGTCACGCTTTTTGAATGGCACGCTTGAAGTACATCTCGACCTAGACCGGCGTTTGGCGAAATTTGTCGGTAAGGAAGCCGCCCTTGTTTTCCCCACTGGTTATCAAACCAATGTGGGGACGATTACGGCAATGGTTCAAAAAGGTGATTATGTCATTGTTGACAAAGATGACCATGCCAGTATTGTTGATGGTTGTTTGATGTGTCGTGGTGAAATGAAGCGTTTTAAGCACAATGACATTTCAAGCCTTGATGAGGTGCTTGGCAATCTCCCTAAAGATGCCGGAAAACTTGTTATCGTCGATGGCGTGTATAGCATGGGGGGGGACATCGCGCCTTTGCCAGAAGTTGTCGAAATTTGCAAGCGACACGGCGCACGTATTATGATTGACGATGCGCACGGTATTGGTGTGACCGGAGGCGGGCGCGGCACAGCCCATCATTTCGGATTGACGGATGATGTTGACTTGATTATGGGGACATTCAGCAAGAGCTTCGCTTCAATCGGGGGGTTCATCGCGGGAGATGAAGATGTGGTGCGTTACATTCAGCATCATGCGCGTTCGTTAATTTTCTCAGCGGCCTTGCCTGCGCCGAATGTTGCAACGGTTCACGCCGCGTTAACCATCATGGAGACTGAGCCAGAACACGTCAAGCGTTTATGGGACAATGCGGAGTACATGCGTGCTGGCTTCAAGAAACTTGGTTATGACACCGGCAACAGCAATACACCGATTATTCCTGTTATCTTAAACGACGACTTCCGCACTGGTATTGCATGGGCTGCTTTGATTGAAGAGGGTGTCTACACCAATCCTGTGGTACCGCCCGGTGTGCCACCCGGCGGCAGTTTATTGCGTACAAGTTACATGGCAACCCATCAGAAAGAACATCTCGACCGAGCGTTGAGTGCCTTCAAAGTCGTGGGGGAACGGCTTGACCTCATCCCAACAACAGAAGAAGCCGTGCCTTAAGCCGAACTGCTCGACTAAGACAAGATCGCATCAAGCTGATTCGAGATGAATTGAATAAATCGCCGGATGGCGGTAGTAAATACTGCTCCTAACCCTAGCCCAAGCACCAATCCAATTGCTAACCCAATCAAGAGCGCTATGACGAATGCTTGCTCCGGTGACTGCTGGATGCGGTTTCGGATTAGTGTTTGATTGTGCCATAATCCCGCTCCGATGCTCGTTAGGCCCAGCGTGAACGGAATAGCGGCAATGAAGTCTTGTGTTGTGAGGGTATGGTCAGGGGCAATATGAATGTGAATCGGGCCATCTTCGTGCTTTGGGCCAATAACAATCACCATGCCGATGCTCATTAGCATGAAGCCAATAACGAACCATAAACGATGTTTCAGAACTAGGCTAGTATTTTTGCTTGCATCAGCATGATGGCGTATGATAGAGAGTTTTTTGTCCATTGTGTAGCGTATGTCGTCACTCTCAATGAAGGCGTGTTGTCTGTCTTGCATTTGACCCCGACGCAACAATATTCAGCGTGGCGTTTCAATTTTGTGTCAGGAAATTCCTTCAAAGTCGGGTTCCTGCCATGCTGGGGGCGGTGGTTGTTTTTTGCTCTTATCGCTTCTGAACAACCCAATAAACCATCCGGTGAAGGCACTAAGAATATTATACCCAACTGGCACAACAATCAGCGTTAATATCGTGCTGCTGACGAGGCCACCGATGACGACAGTGCCTAATTCTGCGGCGATGATTGCCCCTTCCGAAAGCCCGACAGCTAGCGGAATTAAAGCGATGATGGCTGTTAATGCGGTCATTAGAATCGGTCTCAAGCGACGTTCACCGGCTTCAAGCAAGGCATCATGGATGTTCATATTGCGTTCGCGGCGGTTAGCTTGAACGCGGTCGATGAGCACGACGGCGTTCGTCACCACGATGCCGATGAGCATCAACAGACCAATCATTGATGGGATTCCAAGTACACGATCAGTCACCGTGAGTGCTATCGCCGCGCCGACGGGTGCAACCACAATACTGCCGATAATCGTGATCCATAGTGTGAATGAGCGGAAAGTGATAATCAAAATGACGACCACAATCAGCAGGGCGATACCCATTGCAACGAATAGACTCTGGAAGCCTTCAGTTTGTTGGCGCGATTCAAAACCTTCGCCGACGGTGATGCCTTCCGGCAATTCGGGTAAATTTTGTACAGTTTCAATGGCAATTTGTGTGACACCAAGCGTGTCATCCGTCTCTAATTCGGCAGTGTACCGAGTAGCGGACTCGCCATCAATGCGGATGATTGTTTCCAACCCTTCGCTTGCTGCGCCGCCTGCTTGACTAAGGTTACTGCGAACATTGATGAGGCCTTCGACATCGCTTAATGCGGCAACGATTATGGGGTCGAGTTCAACAAGTTGTTCTGCCGGGCCAGAAACCTCAATGGCAAAGCCGCCGAAACCCGTGTTTGCGCCCGAAACGGAGACACTCGTCGCGCCAAAAATGCCTTCTGCCGCCTCTCGGATTTGCGGTAGCCACAAGTCGAGTTGTTCTTGGGTTGAAATACCGATCACCATTTCAGCGGCGTTTTCACTCACCGACCCACCACCGACAAGTTGTGCTTGAAAATTCTGACTGCTACCACCGACAATCGTTTGTAAGGTTGTCACGACGCCTTCGGGTAATGTGTCGTTAATGTAGGCTTCCATCGCTTCGACTCGTTCATTGGTTTCAATGATTTTTGTGCCCGGTGGCAAATCGACAGTGATGGTGATTTGTGGTTCGCCGAAATCCGGTAAAAATGTTGCCGGGCGTTGACCCATCAAGAAGAAACCGAAAAACATGGAGACGATTGCTAGCACAATGACGGTGATGCGCGTCCCCCAATTTTTAATCGACCAACTAAGTGCCGGAATATATGCGCGTGTGATGAGCGAATTTGTTTCTGCCTGTGCTTCGTTTTCATTGATGAACAGGTACATCAATGCAGGGACAACCGTGATAGCGACGACATACGATGCTGCCAACGCATACGTTACGGCGAGGCCGAATGGCAAGAAGAAATCGCCAGTCACGCCGCCTGTCAAACCAAGCGGTAGGAAGACAACCATAGTGACAATAGTGGCCGAGAATATCGCGACTGAAACGTCTCGCGTGGCCGAGATAATCGCTTCGCGTTTTTCATAGCCTTCTTGAACTTGTCGAAAACTGTTTTCAAGCACAACAATTGAGTCGTCTACCACGCGGCCAATCGCGACCGTGAGGCCGGAAAGTGTCATGATGTTGAGGGTGATTTGCTCTGGGAAGAGGCGGATGACAAACTCGAAAAAACCAGAATTTTCTGCTAACGGTTCGAGCAAGTCGTGTCCAAACGGCACCCACCATCGCATGAAGATGAATGACATGAGTATCGATAACGGAATACTGATGCCAATGACAATTGTGCTGCGCCACGCCGGGTAGGGCAGGGTAGTCGGCCAAGCGAGTATCAGAAAGCCGCCTATTGCACCGAGAATCAATAGGATGCGTACAGTGATGTCTATCTGTGTGAAGGCTTCACTGATGGTTTGGTTGTTATCGACCATCTCAATACCGATGAGGACAGCCAGCAAACTGAGGAAAAGCGTCAGGACAATGATTCCGATACCGCGTCGTGGAGAATTGCGCCAACGCCCGCCACTCAAGAACAGTAGAATGATGATGATGGCGAAGATAGCACCGAGACCGCCTTCACGCGCTACACCACTGATCGATTCTTCGATGAAACTGGCTTGCTCAAAAGCGACAAATACATCGACATTCTCATTCTCTGCATTGATGTTTGCCAGCACTTCTTCAACTTTATCGAAGGCTTCGACTGTATTTGCGTCCTGTGTTTTGAAGATTGTCAGTGTGAGGCTCGGTATGTTGTTGGTACGGGTGATCGTATCTGTTGGTGTGAAGGGTACGCCACCCGATTCCCGACGCTCTTGTACATCGGCAGGCAACAGTGTGGCGACTTCATCCGGTAGTAATTGCAGTCCGTTGACGACGACATCATCAAAAATCGCTGCGTCACGGTTGAGCATATAAGCTGCGGCATCAAGCGGCAGATTGCCGAATAAATTTGGCGCAAAGTTGATGCCCTGCGCACTGTCGAACAAGCTGTTCATGAGTGCGGCAGGTGAGGCGAACACAAAGCCTTCTGGAAAGCGGAAGAAATCGTCGGCGCTGTCAAGTTCGATGCCGTAAAAATTCCCGATAAATTCCCAATCGGGATTGAGTGCTGGCGCATCTGGGTCTGCGGGCGGAATAGCACTCGTTGCTGTGCCCAACGCTGCAATCGCTGGCGCTTGTGTACCATTGGCGATGGCTTGTATGGTTGCCTGTGTCTCCGCATCAAGTGCTTGCAAGGTGTTTTCCGGCAATGAGGCCAATGTCTCTGGCGAGAATTTGAGCAACACATCGTCGTCGAGATTGCTAATAAAGCCGGGTTCGTGAATACTGAAGTAGCGCACAATGCTTGGTGTTATGCTGTTGAAGAGGCGTACTTCATATCCTGCAAATCTTTCGGGAATATTTGCGTTGATGTTATTGAGCGGTGTTGAGGCCGACCCGTCACCAAGGGCAAGAATATCCTCAGCGCGTTGTAAGGGGATTCCGTCAAATTGGGGTTGATTTGCTAACGTGTCCCACACCGAGTCAAGCGGGGGCGAAATGCCGTCAAGGGCCAGCACATCGTCGGAAAAGGCCTCATAAACTTCTGCATTGAGATTGGGTATAAATGTTGGGTCATTTTCGGCGATGAATTCAATGGCGTCTGCACTCACCGAACCGATTAGCACTGCCGGGTCAATCTCAATCGGTGGGGCTTGAGCACCGGGAGGCAGTGCATCTGGATCGCCGAGTAGCAGCAAAAAATTGAAGAAGTCTGCTGCTTGCAATGTCGTTGTGCCGATTTGAGCACTTGCTTCTTCAGGCAATTGAATATTAATCAGGTCGTCGGCTGTGTCGAGTTCAAGACCAAAACCGCCACCAATAAAACTAAAGATAACGGGCAATTCTGGGCCTTCGGGAATATCTGAAACTTCAGTTGTTGCCCCATTTCCCGCATTCACATCTTCCGTATTTTCGTCGATTATAGATGTGGCATTAGCAGGAAGCATATTGTCTTCCATGATGAATTCGCCGGTACTGAAGATACTGAGTTGCGCAAGTGGTAAGTCTTCAAGACTGAAACTGATGAGTTGGGGTGGTTGGATACGCCATGGCGCGGGCAATTCGACTCTACGTGGCGTATTTGTTTGCCCGACGAGTGAGGTTGCCAACGACGCAGCCGCCAGTTCGTCTCTTGTGAAGCCATCAAGCCCGGCGACGAAATCCGCAGGTAATGTGGCAAACACCTCTGGCGACATGGCCGCTAGATGCTCAGCTTCAAAATACTCTACCAAACCGGGTTCAATTTCTAACATCCGTGTGACAATTTCTGGCGTCAGGTCATCAACGGTGCCATACGCGCCGACAATTTGTCCTTCTTCGACAAATTCGTTCAAGATGTCGCCAATGGACTTCGTCACTGTTTCCATTTCAAGCAAGTCTGTGGCGTCAAAAAAGCGGTCGAATTGCCAACTTTCGGGTAATGCGGGCGCGGTCTCTGGCACACTGAACGATAGTGCCTGTAGGGTGGCAATCGCTTCATTGCCTTGCTCTTGTGTAATGCCTGCCTTTGCCGAGACGACATCCCACACTTCCGGGTCAAGCCGTAAGATCAAATTGATCGATTCGGTTTGTGCGGCTGCAAACATGGCATTGTCTTGTTCGCCCGGCAAGGTTTGCCCACCACTGACAGTGACATTGCCGATGACTTCGAGTTTTGAAATTTCGGGCACGATTTCTTGTTCGACTAAGCGACGTAAGGCACTGCGGTTACGAGTTTCTTGGCTACTCGATGCCATGAATGCCAGCACGGTTTGTACCGTTTCGTCGGAAAGCGCTGCCCATGTCTCGGGTTCGAGTTCAAAGAGGAAATTCGGCTCTTCTTGCTCCAAGTAAATTAGAATTTCGGGCGTTAAGTCGGCTAATAATCGTTGGGCAAAGGCTTGGGGTGCTTCGTTTTCAGCCGGCTCAATGCGTCGTAATGGAAACCATACGCGATCAACTGCGGCCTGTATATCCTCACGAACACGTTCTTGATTGAGACCAAAATCATTTCGTGCAATCAGAAAAGCGCCGAAGGTGCCGGTCGTATTCGATTCGAGATTGACCACATCTTCAACTTGGCTGAGTTCTTCCTCTAGTCGCAGTGTGACGACGTTTAGCACCTGCTCACTCGTCATACCCGATACTTGTGCCAACACAATTGTTTGTGGGAATTCGATTGGCGGGATCAATTCTTGCTGTAAATCAGTGACCGCGATACCTCCAAGTGCAATCGCGGCAACGACAAACAACAGCGTAATAAAGCGAAATTTGATCGAGAGTCGGGTGATAGCGCTGAAGAACGATTTCATAATGAAGAAGGTGCTCCTACGACTGATTATCTGGCGGAGGTGATCAGAACAGGATAATTCTGACAGTAGTTCTGAAAAGAATAGTCAATGGTTGATCGCCACCTTTGTGAATTTTATCATTATATACTCAATTATTAAAGCGAAGATGTGTTTTGTTATACCATGTTATTTGAAATGACTGTGTTGCTGCTTCGATGACAAAACCCAGATATTGCTTGGTCAAAACAGGCAATCGCGCTATAACTAAGGGCATATTGAATATGCCTTGCACAAAGGATTTCATCATGTACACAATTGGAATTGACTTTGGGACTGAATCTGGCCGCGCTGTGCTTGTTGATACCTCAAATGGGGATGAGATAGCCACTGCTGTCCACAGTTACAGCAATGGTGTGATTGACGAAGCGCTGCCAGGTAGCGACAAGCCCTTGCCTCCCGATTGGGCGCTGCAAGACCCGCGTGATTATATTGATGTCATCAAGACGACTGTGCCGCAAGTATTGCGAGAGAGCGGCGTCGATCCCGCAGAAGTTGTCGGTATTGGCATTGATTTCACCGCTTGCACCATGATGCCGACGAAACGTGATGGGACACCGTTGATGATGTTTGACGAATGGCGCGACAATCCACACGCATGGGTCAAGTTATGGAAGCATCATGCTTCGCAACCGCAAGCTGACCAGATTAATGAGGTTGCGCGACAGATGGGGGAAGACTGGCTGCAACGGTACGGCGGTAAAATTTCATCGGAGTGGTTTTTCAGCAAGGCGCTGCAAATCTTACAAGAGGCCCCCGATGTTTATAATGCGTCGGAGCGTTTGATTGAAGCGGCAGATTGGGTCATTTGGCAATTGACCGGTGTTGAGACGCGCAACGCTTGCACTGCGGGTTACAAAGCGATTGTACAAGATGGCGACTTTCCTAGCGAAGCCTATTTTGGTGCGCTTGACCCACGATTTGCCGATGTGGTTGAGACGCGCATGAGTCGTGAGTTCGCGCCACTTGGCAGCAAGGCCGGTGGTTTGACTGAAGAGGCTGCCGAATGGACGGGCTTACCGGTCGGGACGGCTGTTGCTGTCGCCAATGTTGATGCACACGTGACCGTGCCTGCTGTGACTGTCACGCAGCCGGGACAGATGGTCATCATTATGGGCACGTCGAATTGTCACATGCTGATTGGCGAAGAGCTGCAAACTGTCGAGGGCATGTGTGGTGTTGTGCGCGATGGCATCATCCCTGGTTATTATGGTTATGAAGCTGGGCAAAGCGGTGTTGGCGATATATTCGCATGGTTCGTCAATCATGCTGTGCCTCCTGAATATCATGAGGCGGCACGCGCTGCCGGAAAAGATATTCATGAATATCTCGAACACGAGGCCGCAAAGCAAAAGCCGGGCGAGCATGGCCTTGTTGCACTTGATTGGTGGAATGGGAATCGGTCGCCACTTGTTGATGCAGACCTGACGGGACTGCTTCTCGGCGCGACATTAGCCACTCGTGCGCCCGACATTTATCGTGCATTGATTGAAGCGACGGCTTATGGCACGCGCATCATTATTGAGGCATTTGAAGAGCAGGGGATTCCTGTCAATGAACTCGTTGTTGCCGGTGGTTTGCCGGAAAAGAATAAGTTGCTTGTACAAATTTACGTCGATGTGACCGGTAAGCCAATGAAGTTTGCCGCGTCGAGCCAAGCGCCCGCCGTCGGTGCAGCGATGCACGCCGCAGTCGCGGCCAGTGTTTACCCAAATATTCAAGCAGCAGCACAAAAGATGGGGCGTATCAAGGATGAGGTCGTCCATCCGATTCCGGAAAACCAAGCTATTTATGAGCAGCTTTATGCAGAATACAAATTGTTGTATGAATATTTTGGCAAAGGGGCAAACGACGTTATGAAACGTCTGAAGAATCTCAAGATGCAGGTGAGAGGCGAAACCCATTAATTCGGATAAAAAAGCAGCATACGATAATCATTCGTATGCTGCTCTTATTGTGCTCGTAATCCTGCGGTTATGGATTCTGCCGACGTGGCGTCGCTGTCGGTGAAGGCTGTGCAGTCGGTTGTGCCTCGAATGGTTCGGCTGTCGCCGCCGACGATGGCAAGTTGCCTGTTTGAGCTGCACTACGGGTATCTGACGATGAACTGCGAGAAATAATCGAGCCGGAATCTGTGCTTGATGAAGATGATGTTGTCGATGCGGTTGATGATGAAGAACCCCCGCCCGTGCTCGGTGCAGAGACAAATGTGTTCGGGTCGAAGACATTTGTTGCGCGTATCGGGACGGGGCAGTTGACGACGAAGGGCGGCATATCTTGTGGCATGTCGGGCACACCATTGAAGATTTGCAATTCGCCCGCGTCGGCCAATTGGCGCAATTCATTGCTGTTACGAATGACACGTGCATTCTCTTCATTCGTCCACACAGCTGTGAAGTGCTGCCAGAATGGACTCCAAACGGGGCTGCCCGGTTCATTGTCGAAGACTGCTGGTTGGAAGCCCATCACGCCACTGCCGGGGATACCATTGCCGAAAACCCAGATTTCATCGGTTGCACCGACGTCTTGCAAGGCTTGGGTTGGCGGTGATGCGGCGATGTTCATGCCGGGCGCCATCGGAACAGAAGACGTGTCGGTGAAGAAATACCGACTACCGGGGAAGCATTCATGCAGCTTAAACGTGACTTCCATCAGGTTTGTATCAACCGGGGCGAGCAATGGGCCAGTTCCGAGATATTGTGTGCGTTGTGTATCTGCAGGGAGTTCACCACCCGGCCATTTGATAACTGGGAAATTGACGACCAGCGAGGTCGGTTCAACAGTGATGGCTCCAGCAGCTTGTGCTTCGTTAATGGCTTCGACCGAGCCAAGAAATTCTGGCTCACCATTGAATGTTACTCGTTGGACATGCCATGCTGACGAGAAATCATCATTGCCGGGAATCGTGCTGACAATCGGATACTGATCGTCCGCGCCATTTTCAAATGAATATAATTGCCCGGTACTGCCCTCAGCCTGCAAAGCTGCATTTAGCAATGGGACGTGAACGAGACGATTTTCTTCGGCAAATTGCTGGTCGGACGCATCGGTTCGGATGTAAAAAACTTCTTCGTTATTGTAAAGTGCTTTGTGCAGTTGAAGGGTGACTGAGCCAAACGGCCCCGCCCAGTCATCACTCTGCAATTGAAAAGCAATGACATCGCCGATTAATAATTGCACACGCGGTGTCCCTTGTGCTTGATAAAAGGCCTCAGTAAGTGGGGAAAGGCTTCTGGCACCAGCAGCAGCAGCCGGCAATCCCGCATTTGCGAGCATTGCCCCAGCCGCACCGATACCCAGCCGCTCCAAGAACTGCCGCCGAGTATGAAGTATTTTCATTAGTTAACTCCTTAGGACATTACTTCAAAGGGTTACAAGGTTACATTTAACAGAGTTTGTGCCGAGATAACATCTTACGTAAATCAAATGATTGAGCACACTTTGCGACAGAAACGTGTTTTCGCGGCGAATTATCCTTCCAATGTGAGCAGATAAGCAATCAAATCGTTGAGGTCTTCTTCCGTGAAGGCATCGCCGAAACCGGTTGGCATGGGGGATGGATTGCCGAAGCCTTCAACAATATAAGCATTTGGATCGATGATTGAAGTGCGGATATATTCAATCGCGCTTTGTCCTTCGACTCGCGTCGCTGCGCGTGTGCCGATGTTCAGCAGACCGGGTCCAACGAGTCGTTCTTCTGAATCCGTATTATGGCATGTTGCGCACGCAAGTGGTGCGCCTTCTGCCACCTCGTGAAATAGGACGCGACCATGTTCAGCGTCGCCGATGCTTTCGCTGGTTGTCTCGTCAACGGCATTGGTATCCGCATCATCTTCGGTGTTGTCAATCGCGTTGGCATCCTCATCGGTATCAGAAGCCGTGTTGTTATCTGCCGCATTTTCAGTGTCCGAATTTTGCGACTCGTCTTGGGCACTCGTATCTTCATCTTCCGATACGTCTTGTGTGTCAACGCCATTTTGTTGTTCTTCAGATGTGTTATTAGGTGGTGCGTTGTCATTGGTGTTGGCTTCGTTTGAAGTTCCACTGCACGCGGCGAGCAACAATATAGCAATCAAGAGGAATTTTACTGTAAACAGACTTTTGGGTAATTGGATACGAATATTGAGGAAGGTCTTGAAGTTCTCCATGATATAGAATCTCACTGTTAGAAGTAGTTGCAGTCACGTGACTGCATGCCAATAAAATCATCAGTTGAATTTCCACTGAATTCCCGGCGGAAATCTTATACCCAAAACAATATGATGTCAAAGGGGGAGTTGCCTTAATGCGCCCCCCATTCGCGATTTCAAATTGTAGAAAAGTTTGTGAAGCGAACGATGATGATACTGCTGATCGATAGGATTGTCATTGCAACCCCACCCAATAAAAATGGGGATGATGCACCATGTTGTTGAAAGATAAGCCCACCAACGAGAGGCGCTGTTGCATTTGCCATACTCACAAATGCAGTGCTGACGCTGAGTACACTGCCATACTCATGCGCCTCGACCTGTTTTGTCATCAGGCTATTTAAACTGGGTCGCACTAGCCCGGCCCCGATTGAAAGAGGAACGACGGCGATTAACAATAACCCAATGCCAACAAAGCCGTTGTTTTCGTCGTTGGGCAAGGTGATGCTGATGTCGCCGATGATGGCTTCTGTGCTGCTTGTGGTTTGTGTTCGCAATTCGCGTTCAACAATTTGCCGAACATAGAGTGGGTGGGGTTGTTCGGGGATTATGGCGATGAGCAATAACCCAGTCGCCAACAATACCAGTGCTGCTTGTATTAATTTTTCGTCGCCATATTTGCGACTCCATGACCCAATCATGCGCCCCTGCACCGTTACTAGGATAACTCCGACGACAATGAATACGATTGCGTTGCCTTGCCCAAGCATCCCTAACCGACTCAGCGTAAATAGACCGAGCAGACTCTCGAAGCCGAAGAAGATGAATTGTTGAGCGAACATCAGAATCAATAGTAAGTTGACGTTGGGACGACGAATCATTTGCGCGATAAGCAAGGGGCCGCTGTTAAGTCGTTCGAGACTCGGTTTGCGCTGTTCGCGCGGCAACGTCTCTTTGAAGAACACAAGCGTCAATATGATCGATAGCAGCGAATATGATGCGGCAATAAATGCAGGGATCGCGAGCGAGTCGCGAAATTCAAGCGCGGCAAATGCAATCAGTGGCCCTAAGATAAAACCGATACCAAATGCCGCCCCGGTGAGTCCTAGCGCCTGTGTGCGGGTTTTCTCGCTTGTGATGTCGCTCAATGCAGCTTGTGCCGTCGCAATATTTGCGCCGAATAACCCGTCTATCACCCGGGACAAAATTACTATCTCTAATGAGCCAGCGAGACCAAGCATAACGAAGCTCAGATATGTGGTGATTTGACTGATGAGGAGCAATGGTTTGCGACCATATCTGTCGGAAAGCGCCCCCATAAACGGTACGCCGATAAGTTGTGCGAGGGGGAATGCTGCCGCGACCAAACCAATTTGAAAGGCATTTGCGTTGAAGGCTGCGGCATACAAATGCAATAATGGCAAGACAATCGTCAAGCCGAGTACATCGACGAGGACGAGCACAAAAATTGGCAAGACGCGGCCAAAATCTAATCGTTCTTCAGTCATGCCTTGCGCTTGATATGTGTGCTGTGAATTAAGGAGCGAATAATTATCGACACCGTAGATTATTCCTGTCGAAGCGGGGTGACGTTTTCCCAACGTTCGCTTTTCCATGAGCGAATCATGGCTGCACTGACTTCAGCAACAGCCAACGCTTCTGAAAATCCCGGCGATTGTTGTGTTTTCTCTTTCACAGATTTGAGGAATTCGTAAGCCTCAATGATTTTCAGATCTTCGTATCCAATGCCCGACCCCTCGCCCGGATTAAATCGTCCATGATATGGGTACTGTTCGCCGCCAACGAGACGCATAAAGCCGTCATGTTTGTTATCATCGCCGGGTTGATAAAGTTGCAATTCATTCATCCGCTCGAAGTCCCACATTGCGGCGCCTTTGGTACCGTTGAGTTCAAATGCAAATTGATTCTTTGGGCCATAAATTGTCCGCGAGGCTTCAAAGGTGCCACGTGTTCCATTGCTGAATTCGATCATTGCCCCGACATAATCTTCATTGGTGACGGTGCCCGTTTCGTCTCCTAGTTGCCCGACGGCATAATGTGTGCCTCTGCCGGGCACAATGAGTGGACGTTCGGTGATGAATGTGTGTTTTGTGCTCGCAACACGCTTGATGTCGCCAACGAGAAATAAGGCCATATCGACAACGTGCGCCATAATGTCGCCGAGCACACCGTATCCTGACGTCTCAAAATCGAAACGCCACGACAGCACACCATACGGGTTGCTGCCATACATCGAGAAGAATCGCCCGCGATAATGTGTTAGGTCGCCGAGTTCCCCACGCTGTATCAGATTATGCAGATGTTGGATTAAAGGTGTCCAACGATAATTGAAGCCAACAAATGTGATGACCCCCGCTTCTCTCGCAAGACGTTCAATGGCTGCTGTCTCGTCCGGTGTGCGCCCCACTGGCTTCTCGCAGAGGATGTGCTTCCCGGCTGCTGCTGCCGCCTCTACGATTTCGAGATGTAACTTGTTTGGTGTGGCAATGTTGATGACCTCAACATCGGGATGCTCAATGACACGTCGCCAATCGGTTGTCGTATCTTCAAAACCAAACATGGTTTGTGCTTGCTTCGCCCGTGCCTCGACATTATCCGAGCAGATAACGAGATGTGGTGTTATTTCACTGTCAGGAAAACGCATCGGGATGTTGCGATATGAGCGTGTGTGTACCTGCCCCATCCATCCCATACCGATGACACCGATACCAACTTTCCATTTTGCCATGCGACTATTCTCCAAGAGGGCAATCATGTTTTGAACAAATTGTGTGAAATCATACCACAGGTGCAATCGGCTTGCTAATTTCAGTGACTCGCGTTCGGGTAAATAAAAAAACCGGGTTCGATAATCATAGTCGAAACCCGGCTTGGGTTGCAGAGAGGGGTTATCTTGGTGATTATCTTGTGCGATGTCGTGCTATAAATGTTGCTGTGCTGACGAGAATGATGCCTGCTGTGATTACCAGCACGATGAGCAATGGTGTACGCCAGAATGGCGTTTCGCCGGTTGCAGGTAGCGCAGAAACACTTGTGACAGTTGCCGTCGCGCAGACTTCAGCCGCGCCTTCATAATTGCCGCAAACTTCGTTGATCAATATGAAGGGCGGCTCAATGTCGTCACTGACACGAGTATTCACGGTGATGGTTACGGAAGCACCCGATGCGAGTGAGGCTTGTGTGAACGTGACGGTTTGCCCGTTGACTGTCACGTTGCCACTCGGCGCAGAGGCGTTGAGTACCTGCAACGATGCGGGAACATTATCCGTTGCAATGATGTTCGTGACATCAAAGGGATTCGGATTGCTGACTGTGAAAGCAAAGGTGACATCCTCACCCGGCAATGCGAAGGGCGGGTCGGCTTGTTTGCTGATGAACGGATTAATCAGCAGGATATTGAGAGGTGTAATCGTCACATCGTTCGGTTGGCTAGTGTCCGGGTCATCAGTGAGTGTGGTGCCGAGATTGTCTGTCGTGACGATGCCCTGATTTTCAATTTGTGTCACGTTGTCCGGCAGGTTATCGTTGATGACGACATCGAATTCAATCCGTATCTGTTGCCCGGCAGGTATCGTGCCGAGATCGAGATTAATGTCATCTTGCGCCTGCGCAATGCCTGTGGTGACGAATATCATGCACAGCGTCCCGATGATGAACCACTTGTGAAGTCGTTGTAATTTCATCGCAATCCTCGTTTCGCGATTCTGCTTTACGGTATCGTTGGCAATGCGCACGCTGGCTGATTAAAAGTGACTGTTCCGGTCGGGATGACATTTGCGCCACCGTTCGCCGCTTCCATCGCCGCTTCACTGGCTTGTGTGACATTGAATGTGCCGCCGCTATGTGTGAGATCAATTGTATTGACGCCTGCAATCGTATTGCCGCTCATGTTGACACAGATCGTTTCAGCCACATCAAGGGTTTCAATAACCACATTATCTGCACCACCACCATTGCTGTTGGTGAATGTATTGCCTGTTCCGCTGGAATTATCAATCGTTGCATTCAACACGGGTGTGTTGCCGCCTGTTACACGGTCAGTGAAGATATTAAGCACTTCTTGCGTGGTTGTATTCGAAGTGACGTTGTTGCCCGTCAGCAAAACATCCAAATTGGAATCATCTTCAGCGGAGATGGAAATGGCATCGCGGTTTGTGAAGCCGACCGGAACCAGATTGCCAATTATATTGTTGCTGATATTTATGTCGACGTCCGGAGCTTGATTGCGTGTTGAGATGAAGATGGCCTGCCGTCCGATGTTATTCAATGTATTATTGGAAATCGTCACATTGACGGGGCCTCCACCTGTTTGCTCAGAAACTACGCGGATAGCCTGTGCATCAGTAACGACATTACCATCTGTATCAAGGTCAATAAATCGGTTGTTGTTGATGGTTGCGTTCAATGTGCTGGTATCGAATGCTGTGACCACCAAAGAACCCGCATTGCCCGCCGCAATTTGCACATCATCAAAATCGTTGCTATCGATGGTGATAGTGTGGTTGCCGCTATTCGACGCGCTCGTTACCAGCCCGTTGATGCCACCTAACCCGGTTGTGACAGCGTCTCGGAAGGTGTTCCGTTGCAGTACAGAGACCAGCGTTGAGGTGCCCTCAGCTGCTGTTTGCAGACCAATGCCACGCAGATTTGTGAACAGACTGTCTTCAACTGTGACGGTACCCATGTTGATGCCGCCCAACGAGCGGATGAATACAACGCTTTTGCCATTGGCATCGTTTTGATTTTGGAAGGTGCTGTTGTCGATGAGCAGTGACGTCATCCCAACGGTTGTGTTTTGTAGATCAATTGCGGCATCTGCTGCTGCGCCAAAGTTTTGAAACAGACTGTCCACCACTTGATTGACACCGCCAAGATCGGTACCGCGCCAGCCTGAACTGCGCACCACATTCAAGCCACCATTGATATTTTGCACAACAAGGCCTTTGAAGACGAAGTTTTGCCCACCAGTGCTTGATATGCCATGTGTGCCGGCTGTATTGATGCCGTCAATGCGCATCGATTGCAATGTGACGTTGGTTGCATTATTGAGGACGACACCATGACTCGTTGGATTCAAGATGACACCACCACTATCATTTTGCGTCATTGTGCCATCACCCGCGACATTGAAGCTACCCGTTGTTGTATCGAGGTTGATGCCATTGACGGCGCCATTAGTGGTCACGCTGGTCAGTGTCATACCGAGCGTTGTGTTGTCGATGTCCACACCAATTCCTGTACCGGTGCTGATGGTACCGGCTGTTGTGTTGACAGTGCCCGCATTCGTCGCGAAGAAACCTGTTGCGTTATTTGTCGTGATTGTCAGTGTGTTATTTGTGAAGCTGGTTGTATGACCGGCATTATTGCTGATAGAGACGCCCAACGCGGCTCCCGTTGTGTTGAGTGTCACCGGGCCATCGAAGTTGGTTGTGCCGCCTGTGTTAAGACTCGACACGATCCCGGCGGTAACGGCAGTGGTACTGTTGATCGTCCCGGTATCGAATGTGATTGCACCGCCTGTGACGTTTGCAATCGCCACTGCCGGGCCAGTATTTGGCACTATAGTGCCGATATTGCCAGAGTAACTGAAATTGGCCGTACCACCCAAAACTGAAACGCCTATTAAAGCTGCGCCGTCGATATTGCCGCCGTTAATATCTATCGTGCCGGTGTTGTTATCCAAGATCACACCATTCGATGGTGCGTTATCGATGTCGACAGAATTGATCGTCACGGTTGCAGATGATGTGCCAATTGTGATTCCGTTGCTGTTCAGAACGCCAACTGGTGTGTCAACAGTCACTAGCCCAGTGATGGTGAGGCTGCCACTAACGCCATCAAGATCAATACCATCATCGTTGCTGTTCGTCGATGTCACATTGGTGAGAGCCATATTGACATTGCTGTTGGTTGCGTTGATGGCTTCGCCACCAGTGCTATTGATCGTGCCGTTTGTTGTTTGTATCGTTTGTGCGGCATTGTTGTTATTGAGTAGAATACCGTTGTCGCCGCTGCCATTGGTTGTAATTGTGGTATTGCCGAAGTTGAATGTGCCGCCTCCAGCAGGGCTATTGATAACTTGGATACCGTGTTGGTCACCGCCAGAGACACTCGTTGTCGTAGCTGTCAAGTTGCCGGAGACACCATTCATGAAGATGCCGTCTGTGCCAGTTGGACGGGCAGTTGTTGTTAGACTGTTGAATGTGCTATTGAGTGTACCCGTCACCAAATTCACAATTTGGCCTGTGCCCGTAATGTTGACCGTGCTCACTTGGCCGAGTGTCAACGTCCCAAATCCATTGCCATTGATACCTGCACCGGCGGGGGTGTTGCCAATGTTGATGCCCTCGACGATGTTGGTATTCGCGAGATCAATGCCGTTGCCGCCAGTCGATTCGATCAACGTGTTGGCGCCGGCTGCCGTGCTTGCAAAAGTTTGATAGGCTGCGCTGCTGTTAGCATCGGCGGTGAAAACAGTGTCGAATTGGACGCCGCCACCAAAGAGCTTCTGTCCGTCATCGAGATTGATACCGTCAGCTTCGTTATATCCAGTGCTGCGGAAGATGTAGATCACATCGTCATCGTTCGGACTTGTAACACCGGTATTGTTGACCGCGTTGAAGGCGGCGATACTTGTGAAGGGATCGTTAAATGTGCCGAGATTCGCACCGGCAGCACTGTTGTCAATGAACCACGGGATCATCCCCATCGGAGCAGTGACGTCAATCGTTGCAGTGCATGTTTGCGGTGTGTTAAAAATGTTATTGATGGTATACGTGAACGTATCCATACCGACGAAACCCGCATTAGGTTCATAAGTGAAACTGCCATCTGCATTCAGTGTGACAGAGCCATTTGTGGTTGCGGCTGTGGTACTCGGCGCAGTGAATGCTGCGCCTTGCAATTGTTCAATCACAATCCCATTGCCTACGTCATTTGCCAGAACGCCACCGGCTGCATTAATTGTGATCTCAATATTACTTGTCGCTGTGTAATTCGGATCATCAAGGCAGGTTGCGCGTTGGCCGAAAGCGAATGTCACTGTTGCCGGAGTGGGATCGACACCAATGCTGTTGGCAAGTATGTAATCGAATTCGATCAAGCCGACGAAATTCGTGGGTGGCGTGATATTGATGTCACCTGCCGTCGTGATTTCAATCGAGCCTGTGCCGCCGATGGCAAATGCGCCACCCCCAATCGTACCCGTTCCGGGATCAGGAACGCCGTTCAAAAGCACATTGTTAATATCATCAGCAGGTGGATCGGTCGGCGCGGATGGGCCACCGAGAATGTCTGCGCCAAAGCCATTGTCTACATAAACGTTGACAATGCCATTCGATGATGTATTCACGGCGAGATGGAAATTGTTGCTGCCCGGCGAACTCGTACCACCTAAAACCGTTGCGTCAGTGTCATCGAAGCCATCGGGTGCCTGTGTGATAATTATTGTCACTGTCGCGTCCGAGAAACCCGATATATTTTGAATCCGATATTGGAAGGTGAAAGTTCCGGCGGTTGTTGGGTTCGCCAAAGTGAAAGAGCCATCGGCGTTGACCGTTATGTCGCCGCCAGCTAATCCACCTGTGACGGTTGCACCTGCTGCATTGTCAGTGACTGCGCCGCCCATCGAACCGCCACCAAAACTGACGAGTGTGGCTGTTGGTGTGCCGAGATTATCAGCGCCGAAGCCATTGTCAACGAAGACACCTGCGCCAGCAGCCACATTCAGCGTGTTACCTACAGCGACCGTATAGCCTGTATCATCAAATGCAATGGGCGGGTCTTGAATGACCAAAGTCACTGTCGCGTCGGATGTGCCGAATGCGTTGGTGAGGCGATAATCGAAAGTGAATGTGCTAGGCGTGAAGGGTTGTCCAGTCAGTGACCAACTGCCATCAGCGTTGACGGTCAGCGTGCCGCCTGCAAGGGCGACACTCGCGCCAGCGATGTTATCGGTCACCGCGCCCCCAAGATCACCACCACCAAAACTGGTTAGCGTTGCGACGGGATTACCGAGATTGTCTGCGCCAGAGCCATTATCGACGAACAACCCCGCACCTGCTGCCACATTCTGGTCAACGTTGAACAAAAAGGTATAAGCATCATCTTGCGCAATGGGTGCTTGGTTGATGGTGACCGTCACCGTTGCGTCGGAGAAACCCGCGACATTCTGAATACGATAGTCAAAAGTAAATACCCCTGTTGTCGTCGGATTGCTTACGGTAAGCGAGCCATCAGCATTCACGGTCAAGTCACCGCCTGCAAATGCGGCGACAACGGTTGTCCCCGCCGCGTTGTCGGTCACCGCACCACCTAACGAACCACCACCAAAACTGACAAGCGTTGCAGTTGGGGAGCCGAGTGTATCTGCCCCCGACCCATTGTCATTGAACAAGGTAGGGGCTGCGAAATTATTGACGATATTGACAATCGCTGTCAGCGCATCAGGTTGAGCAATCGGCAAGGCTCGGACTTCAATCGTCACGGTCGAGATATTGCTCACGCCGTTGGCGTTGGTTAATTGATAATCGAATGTGAATGTGCCCGGAACTGTCGCACCGTTTAGCGTCATTGTGCCATTATTGTTGACAGTCAGCGTACCGCCAGCGAGCGCGACACTCGTACCGCCTGCATTGTCAGTAACTGTTCCTCCAAGATCACCACCACCGAAAGTTAGACTTGTGAAAGG